>NZ_JBEZJL010000153.1:0-9338 GCF_040651755.1 Actinomadura sp. NPDC048394
ATCCCCGACGACATCCACGACGACATCCACGAGGCCTTCATGACCCTCGCCGCAGCCATCATCTGCTGGCGACACCTCGTCCGCTGATTCTGTTAGGACCTCTAAGTGCGCGGACCTGACCGGTGGTGAGGGAGCCGGCGACGTCGGCGCCGATCGGCTTGAGCGCCCGCCGCCACTGCCACATCTCCTCGTCCCGGCGCTGCTCGTCCTCATCCCGGCGCTTGTCCTGGACCACGTTGGTTTCGTCCACGTCTAGCGGCAACGTTTGTCGATGAGTTTGGGCCACGCCCCTGATCGTCGGGGTGTCGTGTTGATGAGTTTCAGCAACGCCCCAGGGGTTCGCGGGTCGGTTCGAGGCAGATTCTCGCAAGCCGCCCCCGCCGCGCACCCGATCACCCCGTTTGTTTGCCCGCACCGGCTACCCGGCGGCGGCGCGCAGGGCCTCGCCCGCGTCCCCGGCGAGGGGTTCGCCGTGGCCGAAGCAGGCGACGTCGGCGTCCAGCCGGGACAGGCGGGCGAACGTCTCGGCGGCTAGCGGCGGGTCGCAGTTGAAGACGCCGAGGATCACCCGGCCGTCCTCACCGCGGGCGATGGTGTCGCCGGTGAACAGGACGCGCTCGTCCGGCATGTGGAGAGCGACGCTGCCGGGGGTGTGGCCGGGCGCGCCGACGGCGACGGCCTGCGTGCCGCCGCCGAGGTCGACGACATCACCGTCGTCGAGTTCCCGGTCGACGCGCACGGGGGCGGGCCGCTCGACGCCGCCGAGACCGGCCTGCACGCGCTCCCAGATGGGCAGCTCCCAGTCGAGGAGCCGCGGCGGCGGCCCCTTGCGCTCGCCGCGGATGAACGGGGCGTCCGCGCGGTGCGCGAGGACCTCCACCTCACCCCAGCCGGCGACGTCAGCGGCGGCCCCGACATGGTCCTCATGGAAGTGGGTGAGGAACAGGCGCCGCACCTCCTCAGGGTCGCGGCCGATGGAGCGGACGGCCGCGGCGATGTCCGGCCCGCTGCCGGGGATGCCGCTGTCGATGAGGGTGATCCCTTCGGGTGCGTCCCAGATGTAGCACTGTCCGAACGCCAGACGAACCTGGTGGAGCCGCGGGTGCAGCCGAATAACGTCCATACCCCCGAACTTAGGCGCGCCCCCACCGCACGCCCAGCCGCCTCCGCCCAGAGCAGATCAGCCCACGGCGTAATCCACGCGGCAGCACCGGGTCGGCTCCGGCCGCGCTCCGCGTTGACTTGGGGGTCGACCAGCATCGGAACTGTGATTCTTGATCTACGGTCCGGTTGGGCACCTGGCGCCGCTCTGAACGCCGGATCAAGGCCGCGCAGTTCCCCCGGCAGAAGACGTTGCGCGAGTTCGACTTCGCGGCCAGCCCCAACATCGACCCCGCCACCGTCCACACCTGGCCTCCTGCGAGTGGGTGAGGAAGGGCGAGCCGCTCTGCCTCATCGGCGATTCGGGCACCGGCAAGTCCCACCTGCTCATCGCGCTGGGCACCGAAGCGGCCATGGCCGGCTATCGGGTGAAATACACCCTGGCCACCAAGCTGGTCAACGAACTGGTCGAGGCCGCCGACGACAAGCAGCTCAACAAGACCATCGCCAGATACGGCCGCGTCGACCTGCTCTGCATCGACGAACTGGGATACATGGAGCTCGACCGCCGCGGCGCCGAGCTGCTGTTGCAGGTTCTGACCGAGAGGGAAGAAAAGAACAGTCTGGCCATCGCCTCCAACGAAGCCTTCAGCGGCTGGGCCAAAACCTTCACCGACCCACGCCTATGCGCCGCCATCGTCGACCGGCTCACCTTCGGCGGCAACATCATCGAGACCGGCACCGACTCCTACCGGCTCGCCCAGACCCACGCCCGAGCCGAACACACCACCGGCTGATCCACTCCAGCCAACGACACCCACACCAAGGGCGGGACCGCACCGCGGCCCGCCCTTCATCCATCCATCTGCACGGCACCGTCGCTGAATCTCATCGACATCACCGCCCCCCGCGCCCCCGCAACCGTCGCTCAAACCGACGCACAAACGTTTCTGCTTCTCGCGGTCGCAACTAGGACGATAATGGCCGAGACCTCCGGGAGTACCTGTGTTTGCTCGTGTTTGGTTCGGGCATCGACGAACTCAACGACCCGGGTTCTCGCGCCGAGCGTTGCCCCGTTCACCGCGCGGGGACGCCGGGCCGTAACGACCTCGGTCCCCGGGCCCGCGGGCGTGCGGGCCCCGGGGACCGTTCTTGTCTCCAGCCCCGCCGACAGTTCGTCTCGGCGAACTCGGCGCGGCCGCCGCGACGGTTCAGTGTTCGATGATCGAGCGGGTTTGCGCGGCGGGTAGCGCGGCCAGGTTGCCGACGCTGTCGGCCGGTTCGGCGCGGACGTGCGCGACGTCGTCCAGGACGTACACCTCGATGTAGCGGCGGGATCCGCCGTTGCGGCGGTTGGGGTAGGCGGGCGAGAGGGCGCCGACCTGGACGTGGTCGGCGGTGGCGGCGGGGGAGCTGTTCGGCGAGCAACTCGGCCACCAGGCGCACGTCGTCATCGTCGCCCGACAGCCGCACCTTCACCGACCGCACCGGCGGCTGGCTCGGCGGCCGGGGATGGGGCCGGGTCATCGGTTCGCCATCCCGTGGTCGGCGAGGGCGGAGAGGCACGCGCGGTGCCGGGTCGTGGGGTGCTGCGATCGGGGGAGCGGGTGGCAGCCGATGCGGCACACGTCGCACTGCAGGTCCTCGGCGGTCGCGGGACGGCTGCAGGCCGCGCCCTGCGTGCCGTCCGGAGCGCGGCGCTCGCACCGGCAGTGCACGGCCCGGCGGCCCGCCGCCGGGCCGTCTCGGCGAGGGGCCGGTGGCGGGGCGGGCGAGCAGGGCGGTGATCCAGCCGGGCAGAACCGCCAGGGTACCGTCACGGACGATCTCGTAGGCGCGGCCGTCGACCACGCTCCGGCCGACGACGTAGCCGGCGCGGCCGCCAGCGCCGGGCCCGCGGGTGTCGATCCCGGCACCGAGCGGTGTGGCGCCGCCGGACGTCGATCCGATCACCACGTCCTGCGGCGCTCGGTAGTACAGGTGGCGGCCGCCGGACGTTATCGCCGGTTTGATCTTAATTGGAGTGTGTCTTTGCTGGTCAAGACGTTCCTTCGATGGATGCGACGTTGTCAGCAGGGGTCGGTCGTCTGGGGCGACTGTCGGGTGCCTCCGGTGCGGCGGTCGAGTTCGCGGCGGAGGTCGAGGTTCTCGCCATGAGCCCGCTCCAGTGCGTCTCGCAGAGCCTGGACTTCCTGGCGGTGTTGCTTCTTGAGCCGAGCAATCTGGCTGGTCAGTGCGAGCACGAGGGTGCTCTGTTCATCGGCCGGAGGTGCTGGTGCGGGAATCGGACGGGTTTGAGTTCGGAGGCGTTCGATCCGTCCGCGGAGGTCGGGGTGGCCATAGAGGAAGGTGTGGGAGACACCGGCTTCGCGCTGGACGGCCTGGAAGGTGATCGGCTCGCCGTGCTTGGTAAGCGTGCGGATCGCCTGTTCTGCGGACTTCGTCTTAGCTTGCGACTTGGCTTTGGCGGCGGCTGCTGAGGTCACGGCAATTCGAGGTGGAAGCGGTGACGCCGTCGGGCAGGCGGGCCGGCGCTGGATGCGCTCGAGGTGATGGCCGGGAAACCCGCCGCCGACCCGATCACCGCTTCCGGCATCGGCGCCCTCGCCGCCGCGACCGCGGAGCCGTCCGGCTGCCCCACCGCGCACCGCTACCACGGCGTTCACCGCCGCTGAGAACGACTTCGAGCTGGCCATCGCGGTCGCAATCGGCACCTTCGGCGGCACCTCCGGCCAAGCCCTGTCGGGTGTCGTCGAGCCGCTGATCGAGGTGCCCGTGCTGGTCGGGCTCGTCTACGTCTCGCTCTGGCTGCGTCGCCGCTTCGCCGCGGCGTCCGAAAGGCCGGAGAGCCGACGATGAGCGCGACCGTCACCCGGGCCGCCTCCGACCGAATAGCCGCGCGGCTGGCCACCCGCTTCCACGGGTTGGTCTCCGCCGACACCGGCGAACGCGTCCTGATCGTCGACTACGACTCACAAGGCCACCTGACCAACCAATTCGGCGTCCCCCAGATCGCATCCGGGGAAGACAGCCTTGCCAAGCACATGGCAGGCGAAGTCAAGGGAGAGATCGGCGAACTGATCGTGGCCCTGCCAGACGAGCGAACCGGCGGCCGCCTGCACGTCCTGCCCGCCTGCGCCGACGGCTTCCTCCTGGACTTCCGCCTCTCCCAGGTGCGCGCCCGCGAGGCAGCCCTGGAACGCGCGCTCGCCCCCGTCGAGGATGACTACGACGTCACCATCGTCGACTCGGGCTGGCCTTCCTTCTTGTTCCGCCGGCGGGGCTGGGGGTTCGCGCTCACGCGACCGCCTTCTGGACGGCTCCGACTTCGATCAGGATCTCCTCGACCTCTGGAACGTGGGCGCGATGCGTCGCAGGTCGGCCTTGAATGCGGTGGTGGCCAGCAGGACGAAGTTCGCTACCTGGACGGCGGAGCGGAGGACGTCTTCGGAGTGCCCACCGCAGTCGATCACGCATACCTGCTCCTCCGCCGACTCGAACTCGGTGTAGCCGAAGGCGTCCCGGACCTCCCACGCATGCTCGTACCGGCTCTGCCACCGCTCCGCATACGCTCCGAACTCCGCCGGGTCGACGCCGACCTGGGCCGCGGCGAACCGGACCACCACCTCCGGCACCGCCTTCAGGTCCTCGGTCACGAAGGAGCCCAGCATCCGCACCGCGCCCCACTGCACCGCGAGCCCCAGCCGATTCGCCGGCGCTCGTTTCGACCTGGCGTGCGTCAACGCCCGCTCATCCAGCCGGAAGAACATCTCCAGCTCACCCGGCAACGGCTCCGCCGCGAATCGCCCGTACCTGGCCACCTGCTCATCAGACAAGAAATCCACCGGCATGCCTGGCAACGTAAGGCCTGTGACCAGGCTAAACGATCCAAGTGATCAAAACGAGGCGAAGATCCAGTCGTTGTCGCTACGGGTCGTTCCGATCCTCCTCGCGGGCAGAGTCGGAGGCTCCGCCGGAGGCATCTCGGACTTCGGCCATACTGAATCGGGTGATCTTCGAATTGATCAGTGTGATCACCGGGGTATGAGCACGATTTTCAAGTCCTCTACCTCGCCGTCCATGTGGCTTTGTCGGCGCTGATGACCCTTCTCATCTGGGCTGGCTTCGAGATGTCCAACTATCGCGACGGCAGCAGCACCACTTCGGGCGGTTTGCTGGCCGGGCTTCTGACCCTGCTGGCCTGGGGGATCATGGCCGCGCCACTGATCGCCGCCGTGGCCACCAAGTGGGTGAGCTGCTGGTGGCTGGTCACGCACTGGCTTTTGGGCGGCGCCTCCGTGGTCCTGATCGTCTACGCTGTGATGTTCGAGGAGGTCGGCTCCTCCGACCTGGGCTGAACCGGCTGCCTCTACTGGGGATTCGAACCCCTGATATCCGGCATTGCAAAGCCGATCATGAACCCAACGCCTGAGCTGGCGAGCCGCTGACCTGGGCCTCCTCGGCGATCTCCCCGCAAGTGACCGTGAGTCCCCCTTGATCACCGCCGAGGACGGGGACGCCGTCGAGGTCGACCAGCCCGTCAACACAACAAGAACGTCAACGTCGGCCTGGGCGGCCGGATGGTGCTGGCCGCGGGGATCCTGCGGGGCCGCCCGGTCGGTATCCGCATCGAACCCGCCACGCTGATGTTTTCGACCCGCAGACCCGTGAGCTGCTGCGCACCAGCCCCAACCCGTTCACCTCCGACCAGGTCCGGGCGCTACGCGGGCTGCGGCGGGCCGGGCCACCGCCTCGGGCCGCACCGAACCGGTCACCGTGCAACGCCCAGCGCCATCAGGGTGGAAAAGGATCACTGAGTTTGGGCTGGGAAATGTCGATCGCTCAGACTCAGCCGATCTTGGACTCAGAAGGGGTCTTGCACCCTGGTGACTTTTCGGATGGACGAGATGCGCCCCGAGACGACGAGCCGGACGGCCGCGCGGAAGTCGGTCTCCGGATTGGCGATGAGGGCTCCGACCTGGCCGGCCGCGGCCATCGGCTCCGCTGGCACACCTGGGCGCACACCGATGACATAGTCGGCGTCCAGTGGACTCGCCGCGGCTACGCAGCCGTCGGGCAGGATCCCATACGACCCTTCGAAGACGCGACTTTCCGGGGGAATAAGCGACGCGAACGCGCGGATCACGACACGCGCGGCAGGACCGATGACCGTCACCGCATCCATGTGCTCGAGAGCGCTCCCGACCTGGGAAGCCAGGTCCTCGGTAAGCGCCCCTGACGTGATGAGATCGGACAGGGTCAGGGGCTTGGTGTCGATGCGGCTCACCACGACGGAGTCTCCAATGCGGGTGACCATGGCCCTCATCCGCTCCTTCGCGGCTTCGACGGCCTCAATGGCCCGGGCGGCCACGGCGGCAGTGGGGAAGCCGGAGACTTCGCGGATGCCGCGATTGTCGACCACCAACACCCGCGTGCCGCGAATGTGCACCTCGACGATGGTCTTGTCCTGCCACAGTTCACCGATCAAGTGCTGGCCGTAGAGCACATGGTGCACCCTGCGTGCCGTGAGCTCGTCGCCACCGGTCTCCCGAACGAGCACGTCAAGCCACATTTGAGCGAGTCGAGGCCTGATCGACGTTGCGATCTGCTCGGCGCCCTCCCAGCCCTTGTCCGGCGCGGGTGCGGGCGTCGGATCCTTCGGTGGCCTGGAGGCTCTCCCCGTGGCCGGGCCTCCCGCGGGCTCCGCCGAAAGAGGCGGCGGAGACGGTTCTTGATCATCGCCCGCCTCGGGAGCATCCTTGCCCGCACGCGTCGGAGCCTGTTCTGGCGGCGTGCCCGGGCCGAGTTCCCGAGTATCTACGGAGGGAGACGAATTGGCGAAGGGCATCGGAGTGCCGGGAGGAGGATCGCTCTCTGTCGTGCTCGGCTCAGCGTCTGTGACCGGCATGGTCTCTCGCGAATTGGATGCTGCTTCCACCGAGTTGGCTTGGGGGCGATCCGTCCTGGTACCTGCCACACGCTTGTCCTGCGGATCCGGCAGCGCTTGTTCCGCGGGATCCTCCACGCCCAGCGAATCCCAGAAATCAAGTCCTGAGGCAGGCTGTTGATCCATCATCATCGAATCGGGTCCTTTCCGGTCAGGGCTCGCGCTACGCGGGCTTAAGATTGAGAAGCTGCTTCCATCGACCGGGCGGTCGCATGATCATCAGAGCGACGAAGACGAAGGCGTCGCTCACGACGCTCGTGATTTCCGCAGCCCGGTGATGGCGGTGGGCCAGGCACGGGCGGCCTCCGCTGTCACCCGGTTGGACACGACGGGAACCAGGATCGCGTCGGGTTGCGGCAAGATCAGGTCGACGAAGGTCGCGTGATGCAGGTCGGCGACCGGAGTGTCGGTGAACACGAAATAAAACACCTGTCGCAGAACGGTGGGAATGCGTCGATACAACATCGAGTTGATCGCCGTTGGATCGGCGCTGACCGCGTCCGGCGGGCCAGGAACCACGCAAAGACCGATGTCCGGGATATAGGCAAGATACTGTCGAATCGAATGCGCTGAGAGCACATCCGGTGCCTGTAGTAGATCGAGAATTATGGGGGATTGCCGGCTCAGGTAGCGAGCAACGTCAGCGTGCTGGAAATTGGTATCGACCACGATGGCGTATCCCGCCCGTCCAATGTCCTGCAGCCGCCTCGCCGTATGGTCCGCAGGGTTCACGGTCGTCTTGATCTTGCCCATCCGACCCTTCGCCAAGGCCGCAGCGATCACCGTGCCATGCCTGTCGACAGGTGGGACGGTCGGGGCGGACGTGATCGCGGCAGCCGCCAAGGCGTTCGCGGGTCCGGTGCTGGAACCGTACTGTGAGGTGCCGGGAATGGCCGGTGCGGAGCCGGGAGCCATTCGCCCGCCCTGAGGCCCGCCCATCGGGTAGGCCAAGCGGGTGGCCTTGGAGCCGGCTGCCCGGCGGTTGCGCCCATTGGTCGCGCACGGAGGACGGTGGTGTGTCCGGCCGGTCGTCCAGGAGTCGCCCAAGGTCCTGGCGGCGGAGGCGGTTCGGTCAAAGGATCGGGCTCCGCGATGCCGAGTCTTACCAGCGGGTCGGCCATCCTCAGCTGCTTGCCCGCCGCCACCACTTCGGGGTCGAAGACGTCACCGCGCTCGGTGAAGGACACATGCACGAGCACGCTGAAGCCGTTGCATACCAGCCCGTTCACCAGCACGGCGACCCCCTGCGCCCGGGAGGCCCTCATCGAATCCCGGCGCGAACATGAAGGCGGCCTGGAAACCGAGCGCGTCGCTCCTGGACAGCTCCCGAAGCCCTGACGTGGACGCGACACCGTACATGACCGGAAACCGCCCGTTTCCCGGAGCTTCCGCGCGGCGCCCTGATACCCCGCCACGACAAGGTTCGGCGCCGTAGCCATCACAACCTTCCCCAGTGCTCCGTGCATCTAGTCAGCAGGAGGCCGAACAGGGCCCCCGAACAGACAGTGCGGCTAACCATCGCTGGCGCCATCCGACTGCCGGTTTCGGAAACACCACAAGCCAGCAAGCTCAGGCCACAGCAGCGCCGCCGTCACGAGCCGGTGGTCAGCACCCGCTCGATCCGGTCGATGCCCGGTTGCCGCGTTGCGCCACGCGGCATGAAGCCCCTGGGCGGATTTACGCCGATACCGGATTGGCCGATCGCAGCAGCGGGCTCTTCTGGGCCCTGGTCAAGGGCCCGCTTCAGGGGCAACCGAGTGAAGGTATCGCCGGGACGGTCCTGCTGGACACCCATGAGTTGGATGTACGGCAGGCCAACGGAGGGCTCGCGACTCCCTCACCTTGGCGGGGCTTCTGGGCGCCCGCCGACGGTCACTGCCGCCCTTCGGCGACAAGAGTCGAAACGCTCCGAGAAGGGTTCACTGGAGAGAGGCCGCGCGAGAGGCGCACAGTGAGCCTTTTCAGGGGCAGTTCCGTGTGCGCTGATCACAGCGTGATCGCGGGCGGCGTGGGCGGTGTCGGACGTAAGAAGCCCCTGGTAGGACGGTTGGTCTCCTACAACGTCCCGTCCCCACCAGAGGCTTCACGTGCTTTTGTACCGTGCTTCGCTGCCGTTGTCGCGTCGCCCGATCGCCCAGACTCGGCTCCGTCCTGGCCAAAGCGGTCAAAGCCGGGCTGCCCTACCTGGTGCTCGACGGCACCCTGGTCTCGATCGACCGGGTCGCCGCCGACCGGCCCCACTACTCGGGAAAGCATCGCCGCCACGGCATGAACCTCCAGGTCATCGCCG
>NZ_JBEZJL010000154.1:0-8239 GCF_040651755.1 Actinomadura sp. NPDC048394
GCGCGGGGGCGGCCCCGCGCGCCGGGCCGCGGCCCCTGTCGATCTTCAGCGGCCGCCCGGACGAGCGGCCACCCCGTGCCACACCGCGTCGGCGCCGCTGTGCCCGATCCGGACCACCTGGACGCCGGACGCGGCGGCCCCGCCGACCGCCAGGACCGCGGCCGCCACGGTCACCACGCCCGCCCACCGCGGCGCCGAGGCGGGCTCCCGGCGGGCGTACCAGCCGACGCCGACCAGGACGGCGAGGCCGAGCCACATCGCCCCTGCGAGCGGAAGCAGCATGTCGGCCAGTTCGGCGTGCCGTTCGACCAGCGCGCTGTGCGGGACCCGCTGTTCCAGGTTCTCGCCGCTCGACGTCGCCATGGGCACCGAGATCACCGCGGCGGTCGCCAGAGCGAGCACCCACGGGGCGGCCGCCCGCCGCGCCCGCGGCCACAGCGCCACGACGAGCGTGGCGACCACGGTCAGCGGGACGAGGAAGACCACCAGGTGGACGACGAGCGGGTGGGTGGGCAGGCCCCAGAGGGTCGACGGCATGAGCGGCCTTTCACAGAGACGGGGGGACTGGACGAGAATGTCCCGACTAACCCCGTTCTGCCCATGGCTTCGCTCTCTTTCAGAGAACCCTCAGAGGTGGCCGGGCACCGCGGTCACGAGGATGTCGGGAAGTGTTTACAGCCGCCCGCGAGTGGCCGCCGGTCGCGGTGACCGTGGCCCTGCCAAGAGGGGACCTTCGGCCGGAGAACGGCGGGAACGCGCCGCCTAGCGTCGGCAGTGGGACGTTTCCGGAGCATGGGAGGGATACCAGTGCCGGCTCCGATCATCGTGGGCATCGACGGTTCCGCGCACGCGTGGCGCGCCCTGGACTGGGCGGCCGACCACGCGGTCCGCCACCGGCTGCCGCTGCGGCTGGTGCACGGAGGGCGGTTCCTGATGCACGGCGGCAGGATCCCCGAGGACGTGCTGGTGCACCTGATCGCCGAGCGCGAGGACCTCCTCGCCGAGGCCCGCCAGTACGCCCTCAAGATCCATCCGGATCTCGGGATCGAAACGAGCCTGGCGCCGGACGACCCCGGTCACGCGCTGGTCGGCGAGAGCGGGCGGGCCGCGTTGGTGGCCGTCGGTTCGCGCGGGGTCGGGGGGTTCGAGGGGCTGCTGGTCGGGTCGGTCGGCCTGTACGCCGCGGCGCACGCGCGCTGCCCGGTACTGATCGTGCCCCGGTCCGCGCCGTTCCCGGCGGAGGCGCCCGGCGAGATCGTCCTCGGCGTGGAGGGACGGCCCGGCGAGAACCGGTTCGTCGACTGGGCGTTCGGCGAGGCCGAGGCGCGCGGCGCCCGGATCCTCGCCCTACACGCGGTCGGCGGGGAGTTCCCCTCGCCGCGCGCCCGGGTCGTGGAGGACATGGAACTGTCCGCGGCCCTCGCCGGCGTCCGTGAAGCGCACCCGGACGTCCCCGTCGACCAGATGATCTCCGACCGGAGCGCCGCCCGGGCACTGGTGGAAGCGTCCGAGCACGCGGCCCTGCTGGTCGTGGGGGCCCGCCGGAGGCACGCCCCGTCCGGCATGGCGCTGGGACGGGTGAACCACGCCGTACTGCACCACGCGGCCTGCCCCGTGGTGGTCGTCCCGCCGCGCGACTGAGCCCGGAGCGCCGGGCGCGAACCCGTCCCGGGAGGCCGGGACCGACAGAGGAGAAGGACCATGGCCGAACCGATCATCGTGGGCGCCGACGGATCCGTCCCGTCCGCACGAGCCGTGGCCTGGGCCGCCGACGAGGCCGCCCGGTACCGGCGAGACCTGCAGATCGTCCACGCCGTCGAGAACTGGGCGTTCGACGTCCCGCTGACCGCCGCGCCGGGGGAGGTCGCCTCGCTGTCGCGCGCCGGCGGCGAGATCCTGGCGAGCGCCGAACGCGTCGCACGCGACCGGCGGCCGGAGATCCAGGTGAACGTCGAGCTGGCCGCGACGAGCACCGTGCGCGCTCTCGCGGAGCGGTCGAGGAACGCGTTCGAGCTCGTCGTCGGCCACCGCGGCCTCGGCGGATTCGCCGGGCTCGTGCTGGGCTCGGTCGGGCTCGGCGCGGTCCGGCACTCGGCCTGCCCCGTCGTGGTCGTGCGCGGCGAGGCCGAGGCCGGACACGGCGAGATCGCCGTGGGTATCGGGCTCGGTGACGACTCGGCGACCCTGGAGTATGCGTTCCGGGCCGCGGCGGCCTGGGACGCCCGCCTGCGGGTCGTGCACGCATGGCCCTTCCCCGAGGCCCTGGACGGGCCGGGAGCCGCGGCGAGCCTTGAACGCGCGGAGGAGCGTGCTCGATGGCGCGTCCTCGAGGCGCATGCCCCATTGCGCAAGCGGCATCCCGGGGTGGAGATCGAGGAGTCGATCGTCGCCGACAATCCCGCCGCGGTGCTCATGGCCGCCTCCCGGGCGGCCGACCTGGTCGTCGTCGGCACGCACGCGCGCGAGGGACTGACGGTCCCCCGCAACCGTGCGGTGACGCACGCGCTGGTCCACCACGCGCACTGCCCGGTCGCCGTGGTCCCCGCCGCCGGCCCCCGATCGTGACGGATCCCCGGCGGCGACCGAGTGGAGAGCAGGGTGAAGGCCCGGCACTGGCCGGGCCTTCACCGTTTCTCTCGCATTGGCGGCGGCGGGAACTCGTCACCGCAGGGTTTCCGAGAACCGGCCTCGATCCTCGTAGGGCCATGCTCCGCCGGGACCGGCCGTGGAGACCGCGGGCATGGTGTCGGGTGATGTCCGTCCAGCGTGGTGCGCCTGCCAATGCGCGCCGACGGTGCCGTGCGCGCGCTCCTCTGGCACATAGACGGGCGGGACGAGGACGACCGGGCACGGCGGGTGCCTCAGGCAGGCGGAGGCCACCGGCCCGGGAGGGACATCCGGCGACGGTCCGTCGGGGCGCCCGCCGAG
Source organism: Actinomadura sp. NPDC048394 (assembly GCF_040651755.1). Lineage (NCBI taxonomy): Bacteria > Bacillati > Actinomycetota > Actinomycetes > Streptosporangiales > Thermomonosporaceae > Actinomadura > Actinomadura sp. NPDC048394. Next base: position 2,929 of record NZ_JBEZJL010000154.1, read on the forward strand.
GACGAGCAGCCGGGCGCCGGCCGCGCGGCTGATCAGCGCGCGTGCGCCCTCGCCGCGGACCAGTTCCTGCCGGACGGGCACGCGGGGGGCGGGGCCGAGGGTCCTGCGGACGTCCGCGGCCAGCCCGCTGCGGGCCCGTTCGCGCTCCTGCCCGGGGGACGGCCGGGCGGCCGCCACCGCGTAGGGGGCGAGCCACTCCCGGCTGGCCCGCCAGGCGCGGACGGCGACGAGTTCGGCATGCCGGAGTTCCGCCTCGTCGGCCGCCCACAGCAGCGCGGCCAAGGAGGCCGCCGACCCGTCCACGCCCACGACGATCCGATCGGTCTCGGGTAGGTGTGTCATCGCCCTCATCTCCGTTCCGTGCCCGGACGCGGGGAGGGCATCGGCCCGGCGGTCCGGTCCGCTGCCCTCGTCACCGCGTCACCTGGCGATGGTGATCCGCTTGGCCTCGCGCTTGGCGGCCTTGGGCATCGGCACCCGGACGGTGAGGATGCCCTGGTCGTAGGACGCCTTGATGTCGTCGGTCTCGACGCCGGCGGGCAGGGTGAAGGATCGGGTGAAGGAGCCGTAGCCGAACTCCGACCGGTGCGCCTCCTTCTTCTCCTGGTGCCGCTCGGCGTGGATGCGCAGCACGCCGCCGGCGACGGTGATCTCGACGTCCTTGTCGGGGTCGATGCCGGGCAGTTCGGCGCGGATGACGTGGTTGTCGCCGTCGACGTAGTCCTCGACCCGCATGGCCTGGGCGCCGCCGCGGAAGATGGCGAACGGCGAATCGAACCAGTCGAAGAGGTCGGGCAGGATGCGGGACTCGCGACGCTCCAGCGCGGACATAGGTGCCTCCCTTGGGGACGGGGCCTGGGGACACCCGCCGGTGGGGTCGGTGCGCCCGGGTGCCGGATGCCCGTCTTGGCGACGATGGGTCCTGCGGCCTGGCGGCCGCCTGGTCAGCTGCTCCGGGCTCGGTGCCCGCCTCCATCGGTGGGTGCCAATTACATGGTTTCTCCGATGGCGCCCCGGTCCCATGGCCATCGGTCACGTCGCGACGGGACCAAAGTCCAAGGGAGTCAGTTCATCTGGCGACGGTCCAGGCGTGCCCAGGCGGCGTCCCACATCTGCGCGCGGCGATGGTCGCAGCGCCGGCGGACGAGCAGGTAGGCCGAGAGTGGCAGCGCCCCGGCGGCGAGGGTGGCCGCGGCGCCGGCGAAGGCCGCCGTCGTGACGGTGTCGGAGTGGCTCTGCGGGCGCAGCGTCATCTCGCCTGAGGCGTCCACCCATACCCGCCGTATCGTGCCGGGCGCGGTCGCCTTCTTCGCCGGGGTCGTCGCCCAGTGCGTTTCGCCGTCGGGGGTCGTCCAGGCCAGCACGGCGTAGGAGTAGCGCATCTGCCCGGTGGTCTCGGTCTCGGTGCGCGTGACACGGGCGTCGACGAGTCGGTGCGAGGCGGCCTGCGCCGCCTCGGCCTTCACGCCGGACCGGTAGGTCAGCGAGATGATGTCCGCGCAGAGCGGCGGGGCGATCCCGGCGAACGACACCGTCGCCGCCAGTCCGACGGCCCATTGCCGTCGGTCCGCCGTGCGTCGCAGGTCGTTGCCGTCGAAACCGAACCGCCGCCGTAGCCGCTGCAGACCGTCCAAGGCGTGACGCAGGTGAACGCTGGACATGGCCGCCTCCTGGGATCGTCTGTGCGGCGAACGTAACCGTGGGCGGGGAACGGCCTGCAGGTGCGGACGTCCTGTGCCGGCGGGACGAACGGCCCGGCGTTCACTCGCCGGTGATGGGCGGCGTCCTGCCGTTCTGGAGCGGGGTCTCCCAGGAGTCCCCGGGTTGGATGAGGACGGTCTCCTCGGCGAAGGCGATGCGGACGGGCAGCGCGGCTCCGGGACGGAGCGTCACTTTGAGCCGGTCCTGACGGCAGGTGAGGTCAATTCCCCAGTGCCCGCGGTAGCGCAGCCCGAGGCGCAGCTCGCCGATCGCGGTGGGCAGGCGGGGGTTCAGGTGGAGGGTGCCGCCCTGGGTGGTCATTCCGGCGTAGCAGCGCTGGACGAGGTCGACAGTGCCGGCCATGGCGCCGAGGTGGACGCCTTCGGCGGTGGTGCCGTGCTGGGCGTCCTCCAGGTCGCTGCCGAGGGCTTCCCGGAAGACCCGCCAGGCCTGGTCGCCGTCGGTGCTGGCCAGGATCCACGCGTGGACCAGGGAGCTGAGGGTCGAGCCGTGGCAGGTCCGCGGCAGGTAGTAGGCGGTCGTCCGCGCGATCAGGTCTGGCCCGTGCTCGTAGCCGAGGTGCCGCAGGACCTCGTCGAGTTCCCGCGGCGTCAGGACGTAGAAGAGCATCAGCACGTCGGCCTGCTTGGAGGCCTTGTAGCGGTTGGTCGAGTCGCCTTCGGCCTCCAGGATGCGGTCGAGCCTGCGGATGTCGCCGTAGCGTTCGCGGTAGCGGGCCCAGTCGAGTTCTTCGAGGTCGTCGTAGCCCTCGAACTGGCTGATCACCCCGTGGTGGAACGGGACGTACAGCCGCCGCCGGACGTCCTCGAACCGGGTGATCTCCTCGCGGGTCAGCGCGAGCCGTTCGCGCAGTTCGGTGCGGCGGTCCTCGGGGAGGAGGGCCAGGGCGTCCAGCGCCCGGCGCAGCAGCCAGGCGGTGAGGACGTTGGTGTAGGCGTTGTCGTCGAGGCCCGCCTCGTCCCGGCCGGGGTAGGCGTCGTGGTACTCGTCGGGGCCCATCACGCCGCGGATCCGGTACCGGTCGATGGAGCGGTCGTAGCCGGCCAGGTCGGCGAAGTACCGGGCGATCTCCCAGATGATCTCGGTGCCGTACTCGGCGAGGAACTCGATGTCGCCGGTCGCCTCGTAGAACCGCCAGACGTTGTGCGCGATCGTCAGGCCGACGTGCCGCTGCAGGTGGGAGTGGTCGGGCAGCCAGCGGCCCGAGCGCGGGTTGAGGTGGACGCGCTGGGTCTCCTCGCGGCCGTCGGCCGCGCTCTGCCACGGGTACATGGCGCCGCGGCGGCCCGTTGCGGCGGCGGCGCGCCGCGCCGCGGGCAGGCGCCTGTACCGGTACATCAGCAGGGCCTTGGCGATCTCGGGGAACCGCATGGTGAGGAAGGGCAGGATGAACAGCTCGTCCCAGAAGACGTGGCCGCGGTAGGCCTCGCCGTGCAGCCCCCGGGCGGGCACGCCGACGTCCAGCTCCACGCTGTGCGGCGACACCGTCTGCAGCACGTGGAAGACGTGCAGGTTGAGGACGCGCTGCACGTCGGCGTGGTCGAGCCTGAGCTGGGCGCGGCGCCACAGGTGCGCCCAGGCGAGCTCGTGCCGCTCCAGCAGGCCCTCGAAGGCGTCCGCGCTGCGGGCGGCGGCGAGCGCCGCCCGGCCGTGCTCCTCGATCGCCCGGTCGCGGGAGGTGAAGACGGCCGCCACCTTCTCGATCGTGACCGCCGCGCCCTCGCGGACCTCGACGCGCAGGTCCTGCGCGGCCCAGCCCGGCTCGGCGTGCCGGGCTCGTTCGGCGGGCTCGGACGACCGGGTGCGGGCCGCGACGGCAATGCCGATCCCCGATGAGACCGTGGTCGTCTTCACGCATGACAGCTCGGGGTCGTTCGGTTCGTCCGGCTTCTCGCGGGAGAGGTGCTCCGCCGGCAGGTTCTGGTAGCGGGCCACGCCGGTGTTGGCGACCCGGCCGTCCAGCGCCGACCGGACCTCCAGGACGCCGGTCCAGTCCTCCGGCACGATCGTGGTCTGCAGGGCGGCCAGGTGCGGGTCGTCCATCGATACGATCCGCCGCTGGGCGAGGCGGAACGTCCGGCCCGCCGCGTCGCGGCAGCGCAGGAGCCGGGTGAGGACGCCGCGGCGCAGGTCCAGTTCCTGCTCGTACGACAGGAGCCGCCCCTCCTCGGACGCGCGGTCGAGGTCGAACCACTCGCCTCCGGCGGCGCGGAACGTCAGCGGCAGCCAGTTCGGGACGTTCACCAGATCGGCGTTGTCGGCGATCTGCTCGCCGATTCGCGCGGTCAACCGGTCGTAGCAGCCCGCGACATAGGTTCCGGGGTAGTGCGTTCCGTCGGCGGACGACTCGGGCGCGGCACCGCGTGTGGCGAAATATCCGTTGCCCAGCGTGCACAGTGCTTCCCGTAGCCGCTCCGCGGCCGGTTCATAGCCGTCATAGGCGAGGATCCACCGGTTCATGGCCTCCCCTTGCCTGTCAGTCCGCAGCCGTCCGGTGAGGATGCCCCCTTTCCGGACCATCTCACCGGCAGGCGGCGAGGCCTCAGTGCCGGGAGGACCGGGGTCCAGGGACCTTCGGCCCGTCCGGACGATCCGGTGCGGACCGAGACTGAGTAATCGAGGAGTACTGCCGCCTCACTGGGGAGATGTGTTGAGGATGGGCGAACTGGACAGAGTTCAACGGCCTCACGTGCTGCTCGGCTACGACGCCAGCGAGGACAACGAGCCCGCGCTGCGGTGGGCGGTCGACGAGGCCCGCCTGCGCGGGCTGGACCTCGTGATGTGCCATTGCTGGCACTGGCCCTACTCCGCCGACCACGTCGACGAGCACGTCAGAGCGATCATCAAGCGGGCGGGCGAGAAGCTCCTCGAGCACGGTGAGGCACGGGCCCGGAAGCTCGGAATGCCCGGCACGGTCGGCAGGCGGCTGAGGCCCGAGCCGGTCTCCGACGCCCTGGTGGGCGAGTCCGACGACGCCGAGCTGATCGTGATCGGCTCCCACGAGCGCCACCATCTGCCGGTCGGATCGACCGCGGTGCAGCTGCCGGCCCGGGCGCGCCGGCCCGTGGTGGCCGTCCGCCGGTACGGTCATGGTGACGGGCGCACCTCCGGCAGCGTCGTCGTCGGCGTGGACGGGTCCGCGGGCGGCGACGCCGCGCTGGGCTTCGCCATGGAGGAGGCGGTGCTGCGCGACTGGAGCCTGCGGGTCGTGTTCGGGGTCTGGGAGCCGGGAGCGGTCGACGAGGCGGAGTTGCCTCTGTTCACCGACAAGAAGAGACTCACCGAGGTCCGGGCCGCGACGCTGGAGCGGGCCATCAGCCCTTGGCGAGACCGCTATCCCAAGGCCGATCTCCACGCCTCGGTGGTCCTCGATCGCCCCCGTCAGGCTCTGCTGGAGGCAGCGGATGGCGCCGATCTGCTGGTGGTCGGGGACCGCGGCGCCGGCGGCCTCGACCCGCTGCTTCTCGGAGCGACCAGCTCGGCGATGCTCCAGCACGCCCCCTGCACGGTCGCCATCGTGCCGTCGCCCCGCTGACCGCACCAGCACGCGGCCGGGGCGGGGCGGGCGCCGCCCCGCCGCCACAGCCGG
>NZ_JBEZJL010000155.1:0-8011 GCF_040651755.1 Actinomadura sp. NPDC048394
GCCGCCCCCCCGCCCCGCACCACCCCGCCCTGACACCCCCCCCCGGCGGGCGCCCCCGCCCGGGGGCCCCCCCCCCCCCCCGGGGCCGCTGCCGTGCGGGGGCGGGCCGCTGCCGTGCGGGGGCCGGGACGGCGCGGTGCGGGCGGTGCCGGGCGGTGCCGGGCGGGCGGCGGGCCGATGCGCACTGAACGGCGGTTTTCCAGGGGATGGTCAAGAGCCCGACTCAAGGACTAATCCCCCCGGATCGGGAATCATGGGAGGAAACTGCTAGGAGGCGCCGGTGAACGAGGTCTTCGAGCATCGCGGTCTCCGCGCCGCGATTCCCATGCTCCTGGTCGCGCTGCTGGTCCTCGTCGCGCCCGGCTGCCAGGCGCTCGACGGCGGCGGCGCGGGCCCCGAGGACGTCCCGCCGCCGGTCAAGACGCCGGTCGCCAAGCACGAGAAGCCGAGCGGGCGGCGCCCCGGCGTCGTCAACATCGACACCGAGCAGGGCCTGAACAGCACCCGCGCCGCCGGGACCGGGATCGTCATGGACCCCTCCGGCCTCGTGCTGACCAACAACCACGTGATCCAGGGCGCCACCACGATCAAGGGCACCGACACCGACAACCGGCGCTCCTACACCGCGCAGATCGTCGGCTACGACCGGCAGAGCGACGTCGCGGTGATCCGGCTGTACGGCGCGACCCGGCTGAAGGCGGCCGTGTTCGGCGACCCGTCCTCGGTGGGCGTCGGCGACCCGGTCACCGCCGTCGGCAACGCCGGCGGCAAGGGCGGCACCCCGACCGTCGTCACCGGCAAGGTCACCTCCCTGGACCAGACCGTCACCGCCCGCGACGACAGCGACGGCACCTCCGAGCGGCTCACCGGCATGATCGAGACGAGCGCGCCGATCAGGCCGGGCGACTCCGGCGGCCCGCTGCTGAACACCCGCGGCCGGGTCATCGGCATCAACACCGCGGCGTCGGCGTCGTTCACCGTCGGCAAGTCCAAGCCGAAGAGCACCCACCGCGGCTACGCCATCCCGTCCGACCGGGCCCTCGCGATCGCCCGGCAGATCGCCCGCGGCCAGGCGTCGTCGACCGTGCACATCGGCCGGACGGCGATGCTCGGGGTGAAGGTCCGCTCCGGCGACACGCAGGGCGCGCAGGTGGTCGAGGTCGTGCCGGGAACCCCGGCCGACGAGGCCGGCGTGCCGGTCGGCGCGACGATCATCTCGCTCGGCGGCGCCACCGTCGACTCGCCCACCACGCTCACCGGGCTGATGCTCGCCCACCATCCCGGCGAGACCGTCCGGATGGAATGGTTCACCCCGCAGGGCGCGCGGACGGCCGCCACGCTGCAACTGGCCGACGGCCCGCCGCAGTAGCGGGCGGCGGGCTTCCATTGGGCGCAACTCGACGGCGCGGGACGGCCCGCGGCGTGCGAAAGTGGAAGCACCCCGATCGCGAGGATGTGAACGATGACCCGCCAGGCGCCCGCCGATGACTTCGACGACACCGGGATGCGGGTGTCGGAACCGAAGACGTGGGCGGCCGGCGTCCCCGGCGTCACCGCGGCGCTGCGCCAGTCCTACGACCAGATGGGCGTCCGCCGGACGGCGCTGACGCTGCTGCGCGTCAACCAGAAGCGGGGGTTCGACTGCCCCGGCTGCGCGTGGCCGGAGGGCGACCACCGGCACGTCGCCGAGTTCTGCGAGAACGGCGCCAAGGCCGTCGCGGAGGAGGCGACGACGCGGCGCGTCACCCGCGCGTTCTTCGCCGCGCACACCGTCGCCGAGCTGGCGGAGCGCTCGGACCACTGGCTGGGGCAGCAGGGCCGGCTGACCGAGCCGATGATCAAGCGCGCCGGGTCGGAGCACTACGAGCCGGTCGCGTGGGACGAGGCGTTCGGCCTGCTGGCGTCCGAGCTGGCCGCGCTGGACTCCCCCGATGAGGCGGTCTTCTACACCTCGGGGCGCACCAGCAACGAGGCCGCGTTCGCCTACCAGCTGTTCGCCCGCGCGTTCGGCACGAACAACCTGCCCGACTGCAGCAACATGTGCCACGAGTCGTCCGGTTCGGCGCTCGGGGAGACGATCGGCATCGGGAAGGGCTCGGTCCTGCTCGACGACCTGTACAAGGCCGACCTGATCTTCGTGGTCGGGCAGAACCCCGGCACCAACCACCCGCGGATGCTGTCGGCGCTGGAACGGGCCAAGAAGGAGGGCGCCCGGATCGTCGCGGTGAACCCACTGCCCGAGGCGGGGCTGATGCGGTTCAAGAACCCGCAGCGGCCGTCCGGTGTCACCGGGCACGGCACGGCGCTCGCCGACCGGTTCCTGCAGATCCGGCTGAACGGCGACCTCGCGCTGTTCCAGGCGCTCAACCGGATGCTCCTCGAGTCGGACGCGCCCGACGCCCTCGACCGCGAGTTCCTCGACGCCCACGCGCACGGCTTCGAGGCGTTCGAGAAGCACGTCCGCGGCCTCGACTGGGACGACGTCCTGGAGGCGACCGGCCTGACCCGCGGGGAGATCGCCGCGACGCTCGGCGACGTGCTCGCCGCGAAGCGGATCGTGGTGTGCTGGGCGATGGGCCTCACCCAGCACCGCAACTCCGTGCCGACGATCCGCGAGGTCGTCAACTTCCTGCTGCTGCGCGGCAACATCGGCCGGCCCGGCGCGGGCGTCTGCCCGGTGCGCGGCCACTCCAACGTCCAGGGCGACCGGACGATGGGCATCTACGAGAAGCCCAAGCCGGAGTTCCTCGACGCGCTCGCCGCGGAGTTCGCGTTCGAGCCGCCGCGCGAGCACGGCCTCGACACCGTCGACGCGATCCGCGCCATGCGCGACGGCAAGGCGAAGGTGTTCTTCGGGATGGGCGGCAACTTCGTCCGCGCCACCCCCGACTCCGAGGTCACCGAGAGGGCGCTGCGGTCCTGCCGGCTGACCGCGCAGGTGTCGACGAAGCTGAACCGCTCGCACGCGGTGACCGGCGAGATCGCGCTGATCCTGCCGACGCTCGGCCGCACCGAGCGCGACGAGCGGGCGTCCGGGCCGCAGTTCGTCTCCGTCGAGGACTCGATGGGCATGGTGCACGCCTCCCGCGGACGGCTCGCCCCCGCCTCCGAGCACCTGCTGTCCGAGGTCGCGATCGTCTGCCGCCTCGCGCAGGCGACGCTGCCCGGCTCCGGCATCGGCTGGGACGCGATGGAGCGCGACTACGACGTGATCCGCGACCACGTGTCCCGGGTCGTCCCCGGCTTCGCCGACTACAACGCCCGCGTCCGCGCCCCCGCCGGCTTCACGCTCCCGCACGCGCCCCGCGACGAGCGCCGCTTCCCGACCGCCACGGGCAAGGCCAACCTCACCGTCAACGAGCTGGAGGTGCTGCGCGTCCCGGAGGGCCGGCTGCTGCTCCAGACCGTCCGCAGCCACGACCAGTACAACACCACCATCTACGGCCTGGACGACCGCTACCGCGGCATCAAGGCCGGGCGCCGCGTCGTGTTCGTCAACCCGGAGGACCTGTCCGATCTCGGCGTCGCCGACGGCGCCACGGTCGACCTGGTGTCGGAGTGGTCCGACGGCGTCGAGCGGCGGGCGCCGGCCTTCCGCGTCGTCTCCTACCCCACGGCGCGCGGCTGCGCCGCCGCCTACTTCCCGGAGACGAACGTCCTGGTCCCGCTCGACAGCACCGCCGACGTGAGCAACACCCCGACCTCCAAGTCCGTCATCGTCCGCCTCGACCCGGCCTGAAAGGCCACCACAGGCGCGGGCCGGCGGCCAGGGCCAGCGCGGGCACGAGCAGCGACCGGACGATCAGCGCGTCGACCAGCACGCCCGCCGCGACGAGCACCCCGAGCTGGATGTTGAGCACGACCGGCGAGACGGTGAACACCAGGAACGTCGCGGCCAGCACGGTGCCCGCGCTGGTGATGACCTCCCCGGTCGCCGCCAGCGCGTGCAGGACGCCCGCGCGGTGGCCGCGCCGGGCCGCCTCCTCCCGCGCCCGCCCCATCAGGAAGATCGTGTAGTCGACGCCGAACGCCACCATGAACAGCAGCCCGAGCGTCAGCACGGACCGGTCGGTGTGCGGGAACCCGGCCGCGCGGAACACCAGCGCGGAGACTCCGGCCGCCGCGCCCGTCGAGAGCAGCACCGCGCCGAGCAGCACCAGCGGCGCGACGGCGGCGCGCAGCAGGCAGCCGAGGACGGCGGCGATCACGAGCAGCACGACCGGCGAGACGACCTTCAGGTCGTGGCTCATGGCCCGGCCGGTGTCGAGCGCGGTGGCCGCCGCGCCGCCGACCACAGTTCTCCCGTCCGCGCGGTGCGCGGCGGCCCGCAGCCGGCCGATCGCGGTCCGGGCCGCGTGCGTCGAAGGGCCGTCGTCCAGGACGACCGTCATGCGGGCCCAGGCGCCGGAGGCCGAGACGCCGGCGGCTGACACCGACGCGACACCGCGCACGCCGCGCGCCGCGTCCGCCACCTGCCTCGCCGAGCCGGTGGGCGCGTACATCTCCGCCGGCGCGGTCGACCCCGCCGGGAAATGCTCGTCGACCAGCCGCTGGCCGACCGCGAAGGGAGGGGTGCGGGTGTAGTTGTCGGCGCCGGTGAGGTCGCCCGGGTTCAGGACGGTGAGCCCGGCGGCCAGCCCGGCGAGCGCCACTGCGCTCACGAGCGCGGTACGGCGCGGGGCACGTCCGACCAGCGCCGCCACCGCCGTCCAGACGCCGACCGGTCGGGTCGGGCCCGCGCCGGGACGCGGGACGCGGGGCCAGAACACCGGCCGTCCGAGCACGACGAGCAGGGCGGGCAGCAGCGTCAGCATCACGGCCATCGCCGCGCCCGCGCCGACGGCGATGACCGGGCCGAGGCCGCTCGTGGAGTTCATGCCGGCGAGCAGCAGGGCGAGCGAGGCGAGCGCGACCGTCGCCGTCGACGCCGCGATCGTCCCGGCCGAGCGGCGCAGCGCGCGGGCCATCGCGGCGTGCCGGTCCGCCTCCCGGCCCAGCTCCTCGCGGTACCGGGAGACCAGCAGCAGCGCGTAGTCGGTGCCGACGCCGAACACCAGGACGGTGAGCAGGAACTCGCCGGTCCCGCTGACGGTGACGCCCGCGTGCGCGGCGAGCAGGTACGCGGCGGCCTGCGCGACGACCGCGCCCGCCGCGATCCCCGCCAGCGGCACCAACGGCAGCAGCGGGCTGCGGTAGGTGACGAGCATCAGCAGCGCGACCACGGCCACGGTCACCGCGACCAGGGCACCGCTCATCCGCCCGTTGGCCGCGGAGGCGTCGGCGCGGGACGCGGCGGCGCCCGCCGTCGCGGCGTCGAGGCCCCGCGGCAGGCCGTCCGCGACGATGCCGCGGGCCCGGCCGACGAGATGCCGCACCCGGCCGGAGTCCTCCAGCACGGACGAGGCGACCGGGACGGCGGTCAGCAGCGCCTCGCCGTCCGGGGAGGGCCGCGGCGCGGCGGCCGGGCCCTCCGCGAGCCGCGCCAGCTCCACGCGGTCCCGCTCGGCGGCGGCGCGGTCGGCCGCGGTGACGCCGCCGGGCCGCGCGTACACGACGACCAGCTCGGACGTCCGGTCCGCCGGGAACTCGCGCTCCGCCAGCGCCAGCGCGCGGGTGGACTCGGCGCCCGCCGGCAGCCAGTTCTCCTCGTCGTTGTCGGCCGCGCCGCCGAGCCGCCCGGCGAGCGGCGCGGCGGCGACGATGAGCAGCACCCAGGCGGCGACCACGACCCATTTGCCGCGGCGTCCGGAAATCCTCATGGGCCAACGGTGGGGCGGCGCGGCCGTCGCGGGCGTCGGCCCGGAAGCGGCATTCCGGCTCCGCACCGGGCGTACGCCGCCGTACGTCCCGGCGCCTACACCCGGGGGATCGCGAGGCCCGACTGGTAGGCGAACACGACGAGCTGGGCGCGGTCGCGCGCCGCCGTCTTCAGCATCGCGCGGCTGACGTGGGTGCGCACGGTGGCGGGGCTGACCACCAGCCGTGCCGCGATCTCGTCGTTGGACAGCCCCGCCGCGACCCAGCCGACGATCTCCCGCTCCCGCGCGGTGAGCCGGTCCATGCCCGCGCGGGCGACCGGCGCCGCGGCGCCCTCCGCGCCCGCGAACCGCGCGATGACGGCGCGCGTGACGGCGGGCGACAGCAGCGACTCCCCCGCCGCGACGACCCGGACCGCGCGCAGCAGGTCGGCCGGCTCGGCGTCCTTGGTGACGAAACCGGAGGCGCCCGCGTGCAGCGCGTCGAAGATGTGCTCCTCGATGCCGAACGTCGTCAGCATCACCACCCGGGCGCCCGCGAGGTCCGGGTCGGCGGTGATGCGGCGCAGCGCCTCGATGCCGTCGAGGACGGGCATCCGCACGTCCATCAGGACCACGTCGGGCCGTTCCCTGCGGACGGCGGCGAGCGCCTCGGCGCCGTCGGCGGCCTCGGCGGCCAGCTCCATGCCGTCCTCGCCGGCGAGCAGGGTCCGCAGCGCCATCCGGGCGAGCGGCTGGTCGTCGGCGACCACGACCCGGATCACGCGGCGGCCCCGCCGCGCGGCAGGACGGCCGCGACCTCGAAGCCGGGGCCGTCCGCGCGCGGCCCGGCGTGCAGCGTGCCGCCGAGGGCGGCGGCCCGCTCGCGCATCCCGGCGAGGCCCCGTCCCGTACCGCGCGCACCGCCCGCGGCGCCGGGGCCGTCGTCGGTGACCGTGAGCCGCAGCGCCGCCTGGTCGTAGGCGACGCGCACGCTGGCGCGGCGGGCGCCGGAATGCCGGACGACGTTCGTCAGCGCCTCCTGCGCGATGCGGTAGGCGGCGAGGTCCACGGGCGCCGCGATGCTCCCGCGCTCGCCCTCGACCACCACGTCCACGTCCAGCGCGGGGCCCGCGACCGACGCGGCCAGCGCGGGCAGCCGGTCGAGGCCGGGACCGGGGCCGGGCGGCGGGACGCGCGTCCCGTCGGGGCCGGGGAAGTCCGACAGGGCGGCCCGCAGCTCGCCGAGCGCGCCGGTGCTCGCCGTCCGGATCGCCCGCAGCGCCTCGGCCACATCGGGCGGCGGCCCGGGCCCGCGGTCCAGGACGTGCAGGGCCACGCCCGCCTGCATGCTGATGACGGCGAGGCTGTGCCCCACCACGTCGTGCACCTCGCGGGCGATCCGCAGGCGCTCGGCGTAGGCGGACTCGCGCCGGTCGGCGGCGGCGGCCTCGGCGACGGCCGCCCGGTAGGCCCGCACGCCGGCGCCCAGCAGCCAGGGAAGCACCAGCCAGGCCGCCGTCAGCAGCAGCGCGGTGAAGGGCGGCTTGCCCGTCCACCGGTACACCGCCTCCAGCGGGAGGTAGCAGGCCGCCGCGGCGGCGCAGACCGCGGCGGACGTCCGCGTGGGCGTCCAGGCGGCGACCGCGTACATGGCGAGACCGGCGAGCTGGATCACGGGACCGAACGGATAGCCGAGCAGGAGGAAGGCGAGGGTGGCGCCATAGGACGCCGCGAACCCCCGAAGCGGTGCCCTGCGCCGCAGCAGCAACGCCGCGGCGGCGGCCGTGACCAGCAGCGTGCCGGGCCATCCCGGCCGGCCGGACGGCCCGCTCATCTCGCCGAGCGTGCCCCAGACGATCGAGCCTCCGGGCACAACGGCGATCAGCGCGTCGACGAGGAGGACATGCCGGGCGGCGGCGCCGCGCAGCGCGAGCCACCATCGCGCGGGCCCGGGCGGCGCGCCGGCGTGGAGCGTCTGCACACCTGCGACTGTAGGCCGACGACGCCGGCTCCGGCGTCGTCGTTGTGACGTAGTCGCCGTGCCGTACGCAATGCCGGTCGCGTCCGGCCCCCGCTGGTCTAGTCTCGGGGCATGACGAACCTGCCGGAACACGCCGGTACGCCGGAAATGCGAGCCGGTGACGCCGACCGGGACCGCGTCGCGCAGGTGCTGCGCGGGGCGGGCGGCGGGGGTCCGCTCAACCACCGGGCGGACGACCGGCGGGTGGGCGCCGCGAGACGGGGAGGGGGGGGGGGGGTCTGAGGGGGAGGGG
>NZ_JBEZJL010000156.1:0-7682 GCF_040651755.1 Actinomadura sp. NPDC048394
CCCGACCCCGGTCGGGGCCGCCACTCCGCACACGGCTCGGTGCGGCCCGCGCCATCGCGCCGCGCGCCGCGGCCGGCAGGAGGCCGGCGCACCTGGTCCAGAAGATGCTCGCCCCCCGCTACCCGCCTGGTAGAGACCTCGTCGGCCACTCCGACACGCGGAGTTGGCTCCCCGGTTGGCTCCCTTCCGGCCGTCCTCGTCGGCTGACGTGGGTGGATGGATTACCTCGGGGGTAATCGGCGGGATGACGTCGGGGTCGGTAGCGTCGGGGCGTGACGACAATGACGACGGCGTTGAGCGACGTGCGACCCATCGGAGAGCAGCTGCGCGCATGGCGGCAGCGGCGGAGGCTGAGCCAGCTGGAGCTGGCGTCGGAGGCGGACGTGTCGACCCGGCACCTGAGCTTCGTGGAGACGGGCCGGTCGGCGCCGAGCCGCGACATGGTGCTGCGGCTCGCCGAGCACCTGGACGTGCCGCTGCGGGACCGGAACCTGCTGCTGGTCGCCGCCGGGTACGCGCCGGTGTTCGACGAGACGCCGATCGAGGAGCCGCGGATGGACTCCGTCCGCGCGGCGCTGCGGCAGGTGCTGGACGGCCACGAACCGTACCCGGCGGTGGTCGTGGACCGCTTCTGGAACCTGATCGACGCCAACTCCGCGGCGCAGTTCTTCATGGAGGGCGCGCCCGCGGAACTGCTGGAGCCGCCGCTGAACGTGCTGCGGCTCAGCATGCATCCCGACGGGATGGCGAAGAACATCCTCAACCTGGCGGAGTGGCGCGCCCACATGATCGACCGGGTGCGGCGGCATGTCGCGCTCACCGCGGACGCCGCGCTGACGCAGCTCTACCAGGAGCTGCGGAGCTTCCCGGGGGACGTGGGGGAGGCGATGGCCCCGCCCGCGGACCACGACGTCTTCGTCCCGCTGCGGATGCGGGTCGACGGCCGGGAGCTGTCCTTCTTCAGCACGATCGCGACGTTCGGGACGCCCGTGGACATCACCGTCGCCGAGCTGGCGATCGAGTCGTTCTACCCGGCGGACGAGGCGACCACCGCGTTCCTGAAGGAGCGCGCCGGCTGGTGACCCGCCGTCCCGGGGCGGCGGGCCACCGGCCCTCACTCCTCGGCCTTCAGCAGGTCGTGGTGGACGCGTTCCAGCGGCATCCCGAGCCGCTGGAGCGCGGCGACCGTCGTCCGCACCATCGGAACGGGGCCGGCGACGTAGGCGTCGCGGTCGTCCCAGCCGCCGTCCCAGCCGTCGAGGTCGGCGAGGACGTCGGCGGGCGTGCCGCGCAGGCCCCGGAAGTCCGGCTCGTCGGACAGGACGGGCAGGACCCGCACCCACGGATAGGCGGACTCCAGCAGGCGCAGGTCGGAGAGGTCGTACAGGTCGCGTTCGGTGCGGGCGCCGACCAGGAGCCGGACGTCGCGCCGCCGGCCGGCCGCGACGGCCTGCTCGGCCAGCGCCTTGACGGGGGCGAGGCCGGTGCCGCCGGCGACGAGCAGCAGGTCGCGGCCGGAGTCCGGGTCGAGGGTCATGGTGCCGGTGGCGGGCCCGAGCAGGACGGTGTCGCCGGTCCCGGTGTCGCGCACCAGCGCGCCGCTCACCCAGCCGCCGGGGCGGGCCCGCACGTGCAGCCGGAGGCGGCCGTCCGAGCGGGGCGCGTTGGCGATGGAGTAGGGCCGCCAGACGCGCGGCCACCGGGATGTCTGCACGGTCACGTACTGGCCGGACGTGAACGGCAGCGGGCGCTCGGGACTGAGGGTGAGGACGGCGAGGTCGTCGGCGCGGCGGTCGTGCTCGACGACCTCGGCCGCCCACCAGGGCGGGGCGCCGCCGGCGTCCCGCTCGGCCGCCTCGGTCATCGCCGCGGCGGCGGACCGGTACGCCTCGGTCCACGCCTCCTCCGCGCGCGGGCTCCACACGTCGCGGGCGAAGACCCGCAGGGTGGCGAGGAGGGCGTCCTCGACCGCGGCGTAGTGCTCGGCCGTCACCCCGTACCGGCGGTGGTCGCGGCCGAGACGGGCCAGGTAGGAGGCCAGTTCCTCGGGGTTGTCCTGGCTCCAGACGATGCGGGTGAGCGCGTGGAAGAAGCGGTCGCGCTGGGCGTCCAGCGCGATCGGGAACAGCGCGCGCAGCCGCGGATTCGCGGCGAAAAGGCGGCCGTAGAAATAGCCGACGGCCTTGTCGGAGCGGGTTTCGAGGCGGGTGAAGCTCTCCTTGAGCATTCGGGGTTCCGTTGACATGGCAAGCACGCCCCCTCGGCGGGTGGAGGCCGGGACCGCCGGCGGTTCGGCGCCTTCGGCGCTCCGCGGTGCCCGGCTAGGTGAGATTCTCGCATCGAAATTCCCAGGTCCTCAAGGTGCCGCCGTCCGGACACCCCGTGTTGTCACAGTATGTAACTGATTTTCAATTCCCTGTGATCACAGTAATCGCGACAAATAGGGCGAATACTGGACGGTACTGGATTCGTCCGGGAAGATCGGCCGCATTGGCGCCCGTTCCGGAAACGCTGATGTTCGCCGACGGACCGGCCGGGCCCCGGACGGCGGCGGCATGAGCGGAGCGTCCGGAAGCGGTGGACGGATCTCCACCTTGGTAGAAGATCTGCCGGTTCGGTAATGGATGTTCTCCGGAGGCGGCCCGCCGGACGGGGGCGGGCGCCCCGGGCCGCCAGACCAAGATCGTCCAGGTCGCGGGCCCGAACCGGGCTCGGGGCTTCGGCCTGCGCGGATCGGGGCCGTGCGGCTAGCTTTGCGGAGAAAGGCCGGGGGCGGGACGGTCCGTGGGGGCGGGCGATGCGCCATGATGTGCACGCAACAGTGGTGAATCGCTACATATCGGTAGCCGACCCGTGGCCAGTGCTCAGCAGAGGGGAATCCGCGCATGTCAGAGGCGATCCGAGGGGCTCCGGGCCCCGCCGCAGGGGGAGGCGCGCCGCCGCTCATCGGCATCACCACCTACGAGGAGCCGGCCCGCTGGGGCGTCTGGGTCCGCGAGGCCGCGCTGCTCCCGGCGTCGTACGTGCGGTCGGTCGAGCGGGCCGGCGGCGTCCCCGTGATGGTGCCGCCGACCGGCAGCCTGCGCGGGCTCGCCGCGCTCGTCTCCCGGCTGGACGGGCTCGTCCTCGCGGGCGGCGGCGACCTCGACCCGGAGCTGTACGGCGCCGAGCGGCACGCCGAGACGGGGCCGCCGCAGCCGCAGCGCGACCGGTTCGAGCTCGCGCTCGCGCGGGCCGCGGTGGACGCCGACCTGCCGTTCCTGGCGATCTGCCGGGGCATGCAGGTGCTCAACGTGGCGCGCGGGGGCGCGCTCGTCCAGCACCTGCCGGAGGCCGTGGGGCACAAGGCGCACGCACCCGAGGTCGGGAAGATCGGCACCCACCGGGTGCAGATCAGCGCGACCAGCGCCGTCGGCAAGATCCTCGGTGACGCCGCGGACGTGCCCACCTACCACCACCAGGCGGTGAGCCGCCTCGGCAAGGGCCTGTCGGCGGTGGCCTGGGCGGAGGACCAGGTCGTCGAGGCCGTGGAGCTGCAGGGCCACCGGTTCGGCCTGGGCGTGCAGTGGCACCCCGAGGACGGCGACGACAAGCGGCTGTTCGAGGCGCTGGTGGCCGAGGCCGCCGGCCGCTGACCGGGGATTGATCCCCCGCGCACCGGGGAAGGCGAAGCGGTAGATTCCGCGCAGATCGCCCCCTGGAGGCCGCCGCATGCCCTTGCATCCGCAGACCGTGAGCTTCCTGGAGCTGCTGTCCGCCTGGACGGCGCCGCCGGAGGGCGCGCCGCCGGTCGAGGTGGACGCCGGGCCCACGATCGAGGAGATGCGGCGCAGGATCGGCGAGGTGTTCCCGGTCGTGCGGCGTGAGCTTCCGCACGTCGAGGACCTGGCCGTCCGGGGCCCGGGCGGTCCCGTCACGGTGCGGCTGTACCGTCCCGAGCCGCTGGAGCGCGGCCCGCTGCCCGCCCTGGTCTACCTGCACGGCGGCGGCTGGGTGCTCGGCGGTGTCGACAACGTGGACGCCGCGTGCCGCGACCTCGCGGCGGGCGCCGGGTGCGCGGTGCTGAACGTCGGCTACCGGCTCGCGCCGGAGAACCCGTTCCCGGCGGCGGTCGACGACGCCTGGGCGGTCGTGGCGGCCGTCGCCCGCGAACCGGCCCGCTACGGCGTGGCGCCGGGCGCGCTCGCCGTCGGCGGCGACAGCGCGGGCGGGAACCTGGCCGCCGCCGTCGCGCTCCAGGCCCGCGACCGCGGCCTGCCCCTGGCCCACCAGCTGCTCGTCTACCCGGTGACCGACACCGCGATGGACACCCCGAGCTGGCGCGAGTACGGCACCGGGTACGGGCTGGACGCCGCGACGCTCGCCCGGTTCATGGACCTGTACCGGGACGGCGCCGACCCCGCCGACCCGCGGCTCGCGCCGCTGCGCGCGCCCGACCTCGCCGGCGCCGCGCCCGCGACCGTGATCACCGCCGAGTGCGACATCCTGCGCGACGAGGGCGAGGCGTACGCGCGGCGCCTCGCCGCGGCCGGGGTGCCGGTGGAGGCGCGCCGCTTCGACGGCGTCGTGCACTCGTTCTTCCTGCTGCCGGAGATCTTCGACGCCGGTGCCGAGGCGATGGACTTCGCTGTGCGACGATTGCGCGCGGCATTCGGCGATCAAGCGGCGGAGGGCAGTGCGGCATGAGCGACGCGGACGCGGGCCAGGAAAAGGACGCGGTCTACGGGAAGTACGTGCGGCTGAAGCTGGACTGGGCGGCGGACGGCGTGCTGCGCGTCACGATGAGCACGCCGGGCAAGCTGAACGCCCTCGACACGGTCGGGCACCGGGAGCTGGCGGAGGTCTGGCGGGACGCCGACGCCGACGACGCGGTCCGCGCGGTGCTGGTGCGCGGCGAGGGCACGGCGTTCTCCGCGGGCGGCGACATGTCCATGATCGAGGAGATGATGGGCGACCACGCGTCGCGGCGCCGCATCATGCGCGAGGCCCGCGACATCGTGATGAACGTGCTGAACTGCTCCAAGCCGGTGGTCAGCGCGATCCAGGGGCCCGCGGTCGGCGCGGGGCTGGCGGTGGCGATGCTGTCGGACATCTCGGTCGCGGGGCGCACCGCGAAGATCATCGACGGGCACGTCCGGCTCGGCGTCGCGGCGGGCGACCACTCCGCGATCATCTGGCCGCTGCTGTGCGGGATGGCGAAGGCGAAGTACTACCTGCTGCTGAACGACGTCCTCACCGGCGAGGAGGCCGAGCGGATCGGGCTCGTGTCGGTGTGCGTGGACGACGGCGAGGTGCACGAACGCGCGCTGGACATCGCCGGGCGGCTCGCCGCCGGGCCCGCCGAGGCGATCTCGTTCACCAAGCACGCGCTGAACAACTGGCTGCGGCTCGCCGGTCCGACGTTCGACGCGTCGCTGGCCATGGAGTTCTTCGGGTTCACCGGCCCCGACGTGCGGGAGGGCGTCGCGGCGATCCGGGAGAAGCGCCCGCCGCGGTTCGGCTGACGCGGTCCGGCTGAGCGCCGTCCGGGGCGCCGGCGGTCAGGAGAAGCGCCGGGCGAGGGCGTCCAGGCCGGTGGCGTAGATGCCCGAGGACAGCGTCTTGCCCATGGCCTCCTCGTCGCCGGCGTCCGCGGCGAACTCGCCCCACCATTCGACGAACGCCTGCCCGGTGCCGGTCACGGGGGCCACGCGCAGGCGGGCGCTGGCGTCGCGGATCGGCAGCGGCGCCTCGAGGACCTGGTACCAGTAGCTGCGCTCGGCGTCGTCCAGCCCGGCGAGCCGCTCGCGGAACACCGAGTCGCCGTGCCCCCAGACCCGGCGGACGCAGCCGACGCGGTCGCCGGGGCCGCCGTCCTCGATCACGCTCGTCTGCAGGCCGGGCATCCAGTCGGCGAGGTTCCCGAAGTCGCGCAGGTAGGCCCAGACCTCGTCGGCGGTGGCGTCGATCACGGCGCTGGCGTACGACCTCGGCATCGGTTCTCCTCGGCGCTGCGGGGGATGCTGCCCCCATGCTGGCCCGGCGGATGTGATCTCGGCAACAGCGGGACGGGCCCGGATGTTGACCGATCCGAACGCGGTTCGGAAGGATCGGGGCATGCTCCTCGGTGACCTCGCCCATCGCGGCGCAGCGCTCTGGCCGGACCGGACGGCGTTCGCCTGGGACGGCCGCGCCCGCACCTACCGCGACCTGCACGCCCGCGTCGAGCGCTGGGCCGGGCTGCTCGCCGCCGGGGGAGTGCGGGCCGGCGACCGGATCGCGCTGCTGACCGTGAACGTCCCGGAGGCGATCGAGACCGCGTTCGGCGCGTCGCTGATCGGCGCGGTCGTGGTGCCGCTGAACGTCCGGCTGGCCCCGGCGGAGATCCGGTTCCAGGTCGCGGACGCGGCGGCGCGGCACGCGGTCGTCCACCCGGCGCTCGCGGACCTCGCCAGCGCGTCCGGCCTGCTCGACCTGACCCACTGGATGATCGGCCCCGAGCTCGACCGGGCCCTCGGCGAGGCGCCGCCGCACGACCTGCCGCGTCCGGCCCCGGACGCGCCGATCATCCAGCTCTACACGTCCGGCACCACCGGCCGCCCGAAGGGCTGCCTGCTCACCAACCAGGGCTGGGTCGCCGCCACCGCCAACGCCGTGCACGCCTTCGGCATCACCGGCGCGGACCGCCTCCTCGGCGCGCTGCCGCTGTTCCACGTCGCCGGGTACGGCGCCGCGCTCGGGCATTTGGCGGCCGGCGGGACGGTGGTGCTCCCGCCGGGCGCGTCGCCCGACGTGCTCTGGCCGCTCGTCGCCGAGCACGGCGTCACGGTCGCGATCTTCCCCACCAGCACGGGACGGGCGCTGCGCCACCCCGCCGCCGCGCCTGGAACGCTGCGGCTGGTGTTCGGGATGGCCGGCACCGAGCGCGCGCGCACACTGGAGGAGCTCCGCGACCTCGGCATCGGGTACCGGGGCGTGTACGGGTCGACGGAGGCGGGCAACTTCGTCACGATCACCACGCTGGACGACGAACTCGAGCGCCCCGGCACCGTCGGCCTGCCACTGCCGCCGTTTGACCTCGCACTGGACGGCGCCGACGAGCCCGGCGAGGTCGGCGAGCTTCTCCTGCGCGGCGCGAGCGTGATGGCCGGGTACGCGGGGCTTCCGGACCCGATGGACGGCGGCTGGCTGCGCACCGGCGACCTGATGCGCCGCGACGCCGACGGCTACTTCCACTTCGTCGACCGCGCCAAGGACATGGTCCGCAGCGGCGGCGAGAACGTGTACTCCGCCGAGGTCGAGCAGGTGCTCGTCCGGCATCCCGGCGTGCTGGACGCCGCGGTGATCGGCGTCCCGGACGCCCGGTGGGGCGAGGCGGTCAAGGCGCTCGTCGTCGTCCGGGCCGGGACGACGCCCGCCGACCTGGACGCGCACTGCCGCGCCCACCTCGGCGGGTTCAAGCGCCCCCGCTGGTACGAGCTGGTCGACGCGCTGCCGCGCAACCACTCCGGCAAGATCCTCAAACGCGACCTGCGCGCCGCGCACGACCCGGAGCGCTCCGTCCGCCTCACCGAAGGCGCCTAGAACCGCGTTCACTCGAGGTGAGTCGCCGTCATGAGGCGCCTCATGACGGCGGCTCACCGCGAGCCGGCGGTCAGTAGGAGAGATAGGAAGAGCGTCGGGTGGGGGGAGAGTGTATGGGT
>NZ_JBEZJL010000157.1:0-7407 GCF_040651755.1 Actinomadura sp. NPDC048394
GTCGGTCATCAGGCGACCGCCTCTTCGCCGACGAGGGTGGTGCGGTGCATCAGCCGCCGTGAGGTGGGCTCGAAGGGCAGGGCGCGGTGCAGCATTCCGGTGTTGTCCCAGATGACCAGGTCGCCGCGCCGCCACTGGTGGCGTAGGACGAACCGGGGCTGGGTCGCCCACTCCAGCAGCCGTTCCAGCAGCGCCCGGCCTTCGTCTCCGGGAAGCTCCACGACCTCGCCCGCGGTGGCTCCGACGAGCAGGGACTTGCGTCCGTTGCCGCGCGTCCAGACCAGCGGGTGGGTGCGGGAGGGCACCCGCTCCCAGGCGGCGCGTTCTTCGTCGGAAGGGTCGGGGTTGGCGCGCAGTTGCGCGGCGGCGAAGCTGTGCACGACGGTGAGCCCGTCGAGGCGTGCCTTCTCCGCCTCGGGCAGGGCCTGGTAGGCGAGGAAGGTGCTGGCGAACTCGGTGTCGCCGCCGGCCGGGTCGACCTCGCGAGCGGTGAGCAGCGTCGCCTTCTGCGGTACCTCGATGGTCGCGCCGTCGATGTGCCAGTGGAAGTTCCCGCGCCGGTAGCCCGCGAGGGTCGCGTTGGTCTTGCTCGGGTCGAGGGTGATCGTGTCGATCTCGGGGTGGCGGTGCTCGCTGGTCTTGGCGACCTCGGGTTCGCCGAGCAGGCGGGTGAAGGCGACGAGGTCGTCGTCGCCGATGTCGAGTTCGCGGTAGATCACCACACCGTGCTCGGCGAGCAGGTCCTGGCATCGGTCCGCGGCCTCCCGGCGGACCAGCTGGTCGCCGGAGGCGCCGGTGATCTCCATGCCGAACGGGCCGAGCGGGGTGAACGCAGCGGTCATCGCACCTCCAAGGTAGCTGTACGACCGTATAAGAATGCATCCGCTACTTCAAGAGAGCAAGACTCTCCTCAGATGCCGGCCGGACCCGGACCTCCATGGATGTAGAGGGTCTGGCCGGAGCAGAAGCTGGAGGCGTCGGAGGCGAAGAACAGGACGCCGTAGCCGATCTCGTCGGGCTCGCCGAGGCGGTGCGAGCCGTTGGTCATCGCGATGGCCTCGGGGTCCAGGCCGTGCCGTTCGGCCTCGTCCAGGAGCGTCGCCGCCCGGACCGCTCCCACGGCGATGGTGTTCACCCGGACGCCCTTGCGGGTCCAGGCGGCGGCCAGCGAGCCGGTGAGGTTGTTGACTCCCGCCTTCGCCGCGCCGTACGGCGCGGCCTGCGGCATGGCGAGCAGGCTCGCGCCTGACGAGATGTTCACGATCGCGCCCTTGCCCTGCGCGAGCATCGGCTCGGCAGCGGAGCGGGACAGGAAGAACACGCTGCCGAGGTTGAGCGCCAGGACGTTCTGCCACTCCTCGTTAGTCCATTTCATCGGCGAGTTGGTCTGAGCCCCGCCCGCGTTGTTGACGAGGATGTCGAGCCGGCCCATTTCCCGCAGGGTGGCGTCGACGAGCCGCCGGCACTGGTCGGGGTCGCTGACGTCGGTCGGAACGGCGAGGGCGCGGCGTCCGAGCGCCCGGATCTCTTCTGCGGTGGCTTCCAGTGGTTCGGGACGGCGGGCCGCCAGCACGACGTCGGCACCGTGCTCGGCGAGCACCAGCGCCGTGCCGCGGCCGATCCCGGTGCCGCCGCCGGTGATGACGGCCACCCGGCCGTCCAGGCGGAAGCGGTCGCTCATGTCACTGCCCCTCCGTTGACGCCGATGACCTGGCCGGTGATGTAACCGGCCTCGTCCGAGCACAGGAACGCGCACATCGCGGCGATGTCGTCGCCGGTGCCGAGCCGCCGCGCCGGGATCATCCGGGCCAGCACCTCAGAGCCCGGCAGCAGCTTGGACTCCTGCGCGGCGCGCAGCAGCGGCGTGTCGACCGTGAACGGCGGGATCGTGTTCGCGGTGACCCCTTTCGCCGCGTATTCGAGCGCGACCGCCTTGGTCAGGGCGATCACACCGCCCTTGGACGCCGCGTAGTGCGCCTGCCGCAGCGAACCGGTCTGGCCCGCGGCCGAAGAAATGGTGACGATCCGGCCCCAGCCCCCGGCCGCCATGTCGGGGATCGCGGACTGCAGGCAGTTGAAGGTTCCCGTGAGGTTGACGGCGAGCGTGCGGGCCCAGTCGCCTGAGGTGACCTGCTCGAAGGGCAGGAAACCGGACACGGCCGCGCTGGTGACCAGGATCTCGATCGGTCCCAGCGCGGCGCGCACCTCCTCGAAGGCATGGTCGACCGCGTCCCGGTCCGCCACGTCGACCTGGATCGCCACCGCCCGGCGCTTCTTCGCGCCCAGTTCGCCGGCGAGGCGTTCGGCCGCGTCGCCGGCGAGGTCCAGGACGGCGACGTGCCGATCCCGGCGGGCGAGGTGCTCGCAGATCGCCAGGCCGAGCCCCGAGGCGCCGCCCGTCACCACCGCTGTACGGCTCAAATCGTCCCTCCCGGTCCGACGGCCGACCCTTTCCGAGTCGAAAAGCGTGTGCTATACGAACGTATAGCAAGGGACTATACAACCGTATAACATGGAGCCGAGGAGAAAACGGTGAGCGACGGCGACCCGTACTACGACCCCTACGACGTCGACATCGACCGCGACCCGTACCCCACCTACCGGCGGCTGCGGGACGAGGCGCCGCTGTACTACAACGAACCCCACGACTTCTGGGGACTGAGCCGCTTCGCCGACGTCGACGCCGCCCTCAAGGACGTCAAGCGGCTCAGCTCCGCCAAGGGCGACATCCTCGAGGTCGTCAAGGCCGACCCGGTCATGCCGCCCGGGGTGTTCATCCACGAGGACCCGCCACAGCACACCGTCCACCGCGCCCTGGTCGCGCGCGCTTTCACGCCGCGGCGGATGAGAATGGTCGAGGAGAAGGTGCGAGCCTTCTGCGTCGCGTGCCTGGACCCGTTCACCGGCTCCGACCGGTTCGACTTCGTGACCGACCTCGGCGACGAGCTGCCCATGCGGGCCATCGGCATGCTGGCCGGCATCCCCGACGCCGAGCAGCCGAAGGTCCGCGACCACGCCCAGCGCAACCTGCGCAACGAACCCGGCAGGCCGCTGCCGATCGACAAGGAGCAGTACTTCGACGGCGGCATGTACGCCGAGTACGTGGCCTGGCGGGAGAAGAACCCCTCCGACGACCTCATCACCGAGCTGCTCGGCTTCGAGTTCGAGGACGTTGACGGCACCGTCCGCAAGCTGACCACCGACGAGATCGTGACGTTCCTGACGGTGATCGCCGGCGCTGGGGTCGAGACCACCGGGCGGCTGTTCGGCTGGATGGGCAAGGTCCTGGCCGACCACCCCGACCAGCGCCGCGAGCTGGTCGCCGACCGGTCACTGATCCCCAACGCGATCGAGGAGCTGCTGCGCTACGAGCCTCCCGGACCGCACGTCGCGCGCTACGTCGCCGAAGACGTGGAGTACCACGGCACCAAGGTCCCGGCCGGTTCGGCGATGCTGCTCATGGTCGCCTCGGCCAACCATGACGAGCGGCGCTTCGAGAACCCCGACCGCTACGACATCCATCGCGCCATCGGAACGCACGTCACCTTTGGGCACGGCGCGCACTACTGCCTCGGCGCGGCGCTGGCCCGCATGGAAGGACGCGTCGCCCTCGACGAGGTCCTGAACCGATTCCCCGACTGGGAGATCGACACCGCCGGCGCCCGCCGCTCACCCACCACGACCGTGCGCGGCTGGGACACGATGCCCGCGATCATCAACCAGAGGTGACCCCATGCTTCCCGACCAGACGGCCAGCGGCGTCGTGGCCGTGTCGCACATCGGCCTGTGCGTCTCCGACTTCGACCGATCCCTGCGCTTCTACACCGAAGGGCTGGGCTTCGAGATTGCCGAAGGCTGGGACATCGGAGACTCCCTCGCGCAACTGGCCACTGTTCCTCGCCGACCCGACGGCATCCGGATCGAACTCGTCCAGCACACACGCTGAAGGGCGGGTGCGCTCAGCCGTGCCCGCCCGCCGGCTCCACCGAGTCGAGGAACTCCTGGAACTCCTTGACCACTTCGGCGTGCGCGGACGCGATGCCGACGCCCTCCTCCAGCCGGATCAGCTTCGGGATTCCCGTGACCAGGAACAGCAGCGTCCCCTGCGACAGCGGCCCGAGGGTGACGGGCCGCTCGCGGATCGCCTCGTCGAGCGCCTCGACCTGGAGCCGCCGCACCCGCTCGGTCCACTCGGTGATCTCCGCGCGGATCGACTTGCGATGGTTGCCCAGAGCGAGGAACTCGGTAGTGAGCGCCGCCGCGGACTCATCGCGGCTGTACTCCCACAGGACGTGCAGCGGCTGGTCGGGGCGGGCACGCAGGGCCTCGGCCAGCTTCTCCAGGTTCTGCTGCGATCGCCGCCGGATGGCCGCGACGAACACCTCGTCCTGGGTCGGGAAGTAGTACTGGACCAGCCCTGGAGTCACGCCGGCCTTGGCGGCGATGGCGCGGTAGGTGACGCCGGCGTAGCCCGCCTCCAGCATCAACCGCTCGACGCAGTTGAGGATGAGATCCCGCGTCTTGGATGTCTCGGCGCCCACGCGCCGGGGGGATGCCATGCACGACCTCGCTCTCACGCTGCACCGACATTGTTGCAGACCGGCAGGTCACATCTGGTGAGCGGGCGAGCGAGGCGACGGGCGCAGACTCCTGGACGGCCTGCGCCCGCGGCCGGGGAGACGCTCATTGCGCAGGGGCCGCGCCCCACGTCGCGGGGGAGTGGAAGGCCTCCAGCTTCTCCTCCGGAGGGACGATGCGGTGGCTGCGGGACTGGATGGACACGTCGTGTCCTTCAGCGGCCTTGCGCAGTGCGCCGACGGTGGCCTGTTCGCGCGGGATGTGCGCGAACGGGTCGAAGTTGTACCAGCGCATGGCGTTCTGGTGGGTCATCTTGTTGATGTCGTCGTCGGGCACTTCGCAGCGTTCCAGCACCTCGTGCAGTTCCTCGGGGGCGCCGGGCCACATCGAGTCGCTGTGGGGGTAGTCGGCCTCCCAGCAGATGTTGTCGATGCCGATGTCGTGCCGCAGCCGCACCCCGAGGGGGTCGCTGATGAAACAGGTGAGGAAGTGCTCGCGGAACACCTCGCTGGGGAGCTTGCCGCCGAAGTCCTGCAGCGTCCAGGTGGCGTGCATCTCGAAGGTCCGGTCGACCCGCTCCATGAAGTAGGGGATCCAGCCGGTTCCGCCCTCCGACAACGCGATCCGGATGTCGGGGAACTGCTTGATGACGCGCGATCACAGCAGGTCGGTGGCGGCCTGACGAACGCGACGCCCTGCTGGACTCGGCGACCGAGGAGTTCCTTCGCTTCTACACCCCCGCTCCCAGGGACGGGCGCACGATCTCCGCGGACTGCGAGGTCGCCGGCACCCGTTTCAAAGAAGGCGAGCGTCTGTGGCTGTCGTCGGCCATGGCGAACCGCGACCCGGCGGCGTTCCCGGACCCGCACACGATCCACCTGGCACGCGAGGGCAACAGGCACGCCAGCTTCGGCCTCGGCATCCACCGCTGCATCGGCTCCAACGTCGCCCGCACCGTGTTCAAGCGGATGATCGCGCAGGTGCTCGACCGGATGCCCGCCTTCGTCTGCGAGCCCGAGGGCGCGGTGCACTACGAGACGATCGGCGTCATCAACGGCATGCGCAACCTCCCGGCGACCTTCACCCCCGGCCCCAGACTCGGCCCGCGACTCGACGAAACCCTCGACACCTTGCAGCGCGCCTGTGACGAACAGCGCCTCGCCGAACCCGTCACCAAACGCAAGGGGAAGATCCGAATATGACTTGACGATGATCGTTCGGTGATCGTCGGCAAGACGTGCGCCTGTAGCGGCTCATGGGCTGCTGGGAAAGTGTGGGGCGCGTTTCTCCAGAAAGGCGGCCACGCCCTCCCGTCCGTCAGGACTGGCGGCGCGGGCCCTGATCGAAAGTGCCTCGCGCCGCAGTGCCGCTTCGGCGTTCGGCGTGGCGGCCTCACGCATGAGCCGCTTGGCGGCGACCTGCGCGGCTCGCGAACCGGACCGCAGTTGTGCGATGAGTCTCTCCGCACCGCTGGCCAGGTCCTCGTCGAGGTGCACTTCGGCGACGAGGCCGAGCGCTTGCGCTTCCCGCGCGGACAGGGCGGGGTTGAGCAGCGCGAGCCGCAGGGCCGGGTGCAGTCCGATCGTCGCGGTGAGCAGCGAACTGCCGCCGTCTGGAGAGAAGCCGATCTTCGTGTAGGCAAGGGTGAAATTCGCCGACGAGCCAGCGATCACGAGGTCGGCGGCGGCCGCCAGTGCCAACCCGGCGCCTGCGGCCACACCTTGCACTACCGAGACCACGATCGCGTCCATCCGATGCAGCTCGCTGATCACCCGATGAAGGCCCTCCGCCAGGTCATCGACCACCTGCTCGGTGTCCTCGGCAGCAGCGAAGGCGGCCACGTCGCCTCCGAAACTGAACGCCCGGCCGGCGCCTGACAGCACCACGATGTGCGCGTCGTCGGCACGGGCCCGTCGCACCGCCCTCAGCAACGCGTCCACCATCGCCTGAGTGAGCGGGTTCCCACGTTCCCTCTCGCACAACGTGATCCGCGCGATTCCGTTCTCCGACTCGTACGCGACCGGGGTCACTGAACAGCCTCCTTGGTCAGGTGGCCCGCGCCGTTAGCCTTGTGGACATCTCTGATAGGAAGCTCGTTGCTCGCTCGACTCCACTCATCCTGTGGTGCTGCCAAGGCGGGCCGGAACCGTTCATCATGGCGAGCGCGCTGGTCGCCTCGTCCTCGGTCGCGCCTAGTGCGAAGGAGAAGCCCTCCCAGGCTCCGCCTGTCACGGCTACGCCACCGAACATGCGCTCGGTTTGTGGTCCTGCAGCTCTGGCCGACTGCGAACCAGCCCGATCGCAATGCAGCAGCGGCCGGTCCCGTCGTCGAACAAGGGATCGGCTGAGACGTACTCGAGCAGTGAGGTCGTGGAGGGCGTGCTACCCCCATCAGTTCCGCGCCGGGTCGCAGTGCGTCTGGAGGAGCCGACAATGCTGACGTCGGTTGAGCTTGCGCGGTCCTCCGGCGAACCCGCCATCGTCCTAGCGGTTCAGGAAGCTCACCCAGCAGCCCCGAACGCGCCCTGTCAACGAAGCTCATCGTCACCGCGACGAGCAGTCCCGGCGGAGCGGCTGGGACCATCGAGACCCTCCTGAAACCGAGCGATCGATCAGTAGATATGAACTCGATGGGTACTCTGGGGCAGCAAGCCACGGCATGTCAAGAGCATCCTCTGTCGGCAAGCCAGCCCCTGAGCTGGCTTATCAGTCCCCACTCTGCTTGGTGGGCCGGGTCTTACTGGGCGTTTCATCCTGCGAGTTCCGTTTGATTTCGGGTCAGGTGCCCCGCCATGTGGGAGTGGATTCGCCGGTGAGGCGGCGGCTCAT
>NZ_JBEZJL010000158.1:0-6653 GCF_040651755.1 Actinomadura sp. NPDC048394
TTGCGGTTCAGCTCGTAGGTGTCGGTGCCCTCCGCCTCCGCGCGGATGATCACGTCGCCGATCCAGACGGCGTGCGCGTCCTGGTCCTGCAGCGCACCGCGGTAGTCGACGCGGCTGCGGCAGTTCGGCACCGCGGCGCCACGCCGCGGGGTCGGCGGGATCGGCTGCGCCCGTCAGCGCCGGGCGCAGCCTGCCGACGGGTACTTACTCGGTGGGCGGTGCGGGCTCGTCGTCGCCGCGGCGCGCGTAGTTGTGCGAGCCGTCGGTGTGGTGGAGCTCGTCCGTGGTGATCTCCGCCTCGTCCCCGATCCAGCTCTCGGGCGCGCCGGGGGAACCGGGGGTGTCGGGGTCGTCGGGGTCGCCGTTGAGCCAGGGCCACAGGTCGCCGACCAGCTCGCGCAGGCGCCCCTCGGCGTCCTGGATGTAGAACTGGGAGTTGCCGCCGACGCCGTAGTCGTCGACGTAGTCCCAGACGCACACCAGCAGGACGCCCGAGGCGTCGCTGACGCGGCCGAGGACCGAGCCGACGGTCTCGCTGGTGTACCCGTCGATCATGCTGCCCCGCAGGTCGGCGACGTCGTCCAGCGGACCGGGGCGGCAGTCTTCGATCAGTGCTCGCGCCCGGTCGGCGCCGTGGTGGTCGACCAGGAACCCGATCTGGGAGCCGAGCCCGTCGTTGTTGACCGCGGACGCCGTCCTGCTGGCGGTGTCGTGCACGAGCCCGTCCAGGTCCTCGGGCTCCAGCCCGAGCGCCTCCGCCCGGCGGAGCAGTTCCGCCATCTCGCCGTCGGCCTCCGGCGCGGTTTGTGCGCCGGTGGGTGATGGTTCACGCATTGCAGCCTCCTCGGCCGTGTCGTGTGGTGGGCCATGGGCCCCTGCGGCGCCACACCACAGGTGCCCACAAATAAAACTATACATGAAATAATAGCTACGACGTAGCGGGTACCGCGTTGGCCGACGCCGTACCTGCGAGCAGGTCGGTCTGCTCGTCGCGGCCGACGCCCGGCAGGGCAGGGGGCCGGTATCCGGTCGCGGCGGTCACCGCGGCCCACAGCTTGGGGAAGGCCGGGGCCTGCTTGGTGGCCACGTAGGCGGGCACGACCGCGAACAGGTGGTCCAGGGTCGGGAAGGTCGCGGCGCGCGGGTGCAGCCACACCCGTGGGTAGCGCGGATCGGCCGGGACGCTCCGGTGGGCGTCGCGGTGGCCCACGGCGGCCAGTTCGCCGAGCGCGGCGAGCATGGCGGCGCGCGGCCCGGTGCGGTGCACGGTCAGGTCGCGGGCGGTGCCCCCGCGACGGAAGGAATCGCCGTCCTGGGCGTTCATCGGCCGGCGGACCTCCACCAGCGACCAGTCCATCGCCTCCACCCGGGCCTCGAACATCTCCAGTGCCCGGTGCAGCCCGCGCTCCTGCATCAGGTCGTGCAGCGAGCCGTCGGCCATGAGGGTCTGGGTGGGGTTGAGCGTCACCGCGATCCGCTCCATCAGCAGCGGCTCCCAGGCCAGCTCGGGCGCGGCCGCCAGCATGCGCAGCACCCGCTCCCTCCCGGCCTCCGAGGCCAGGGCGAAGACACAGAACAGGCACGCGCTCTTGGGCCAGTGCACCCCGATCCGGCGGCGGATGAACCGCTCACAGACCTCCCTGGTCCACCCCCACGCCCGCAGCGGGTACACGCCTGTGCGCTGCGCGGTGTCGGCTCGGGCGTCCCGGTCGCAGCGCGAGGACTCTCCGGCCTCGAACCCCATGATCTGGTAGAAGGGGCTGCCCCCGACGATCTCGGCGACCTTGGCGTCCAGCGGCTCGCCCTTGTGCTTGAGTGAGCACTTGCGGACGCCGCCGAGCTGGGGGATCGTCCCGCTGCGGACGCTCTCCATGAACAGGGTGTAGTCGCCCTCCAGGTGCAGGTGCGTGGGCGTGGTGGAGTCGTCCAGGGTCGTCACGCCGTCGGCCTTGGCCGGGCCCGATCTGGCGACCTGAACCAGCCGGATGCGCCAGCGGGCCAGGCGGGGCACGATCTCCCGCTGCGCCAGCTCACCGGTCAGGGGCCACTCGCTGCCCAGCAGCGCGACCATGACCACCAGGCGGTCCAGGCGGAAGCCGGGCAGTCCCAGCCGGGCGGCCAGCGCCTCGTCGCGCTCCCGGCCGGTCATCCCCTTGCGGTCGAGTACCTCCAGGAGCTGGAACAGCCGTACCAGGATCGCCGTCGAGTCCACGCCCAGACCCCAGTTCAAGATCCAGTACGGTGCGCCGACCGGATCGGGGCCGTCGTCCGGCAGGCGGATCTGCACTGCCCGGCCGGCCTCCGAGCCGTGCCCGGGGGTCGCCGCGGCGCGCGGTTCTGTCATCGCGTTCACCTTCCATGGAGTGCGGTGGGGATGTCGGGTCCGGGCGCCACACCCGCATACCGACATGTAGAATATTACATTAATAATCTACATGTCGGCAGTGTCGTCGCAGGTCCCAGGGATCGCCGGGCCACGGCTGAGCCGGGACGGCGGTCGCTCCCACTTCCGCGATGGCGGCGGCCTGCGGGCCGGTGGGCCTAAACTGGGAGGCTCACGCGTTGAGCTTCCTTCGGTAGTTCGGCGTGTGGTGGGTTAAGGGCCGGCGGGATGCCACACGCCTTCGGGCGGAACCCGCCGGCCCGCTGCATCTCCGCACTCGGCACCCGCCGCGCCGGGCCAGCTCCGAGACCTCCGGCGCAGCCCGCCCCTTCCGGACGGCGAGCATGCCGAGCGCTCCGCTTCTCTGGTCGCGCACTTCGGCATCCCTCTACCGCTCAGGCCCGGCGCTGGGCATGCGCTCCGTCGTCGCGAAAGCACAGGGCAGCAGGGAAAGTCTCGGGCCCCGGGGGAAGCCCCCGGGGCCCGAGACGGTGCGGCAGCGGGTTACCGCTCCGGCGAGACCAGTTCCAGCGCCTCCAGGGGCAGCCGGATCATCTTGCGGCCGGTCTCGTGGTCGGTGAGGGCGTACCTCTCAGCGCCACTGCCCTGCCGCCGCAGGGCCTCGCTGCTGTCCTCGTCGAGCAGCACCTCCGCGTTCGAGCGGCCCGCACGGGTCCGGATGCCGCTGACCTCGCCGGTCAGGCCGCACATGTACTTGGGCCTGACGTCGCGTGTCCGGACGGTGGCGCCCGTCCGGATCGTGGACGCCTGGATCCTGGCCAGCTCCGCGCGGCGCGCCTTGGCCGTGTCGAACACGACGTCCAGGGCGTGGTCGTCGGCGTGGCCGGTGAGGAACTCCACGACCTGCTCCAGGGTGGGGGTGCTCATGCTTGGCTTCTCCTTCTCGCTCGATGGTGTGGTGGGTGGTGCCGGGGCGGGGGAGCTGCCACCGCTCCCCCGCCCCTGGAGGGTCAGACCTCGCCGGTCGCCAGGTGCAGCAGGGCCATCGCCGCGCCCTGGTTCATCCGGTCGGCGCCGTGCAGCAGGTGGCCCATCACATCCGACGCCAGCGCGAGGAAGTGGTCGGACATCGGGGGCGTGTCGGCGTCGCCCTCCGCCTTGCGCTCCCAGGCCCACATCTCGATCGCGGCGGCCAGCACGGCGGCCGGGAAGTCCTCCTCGGTCAGTAGGTGCAGCAGCCCGACGACCAGGGAGGTCACGTTCTCCGGGTCGGAGGTGAGCAGGATGCGGTCATGCGCGGCCACCGCCGCGCGGGCGGCCCGGATCCGGTCCTCGATGCTCGGCTGGTCCGGCGTCCCCGCAGGCGTGATGGTGAGGCCGACGGTGCGGGCCTCCTCCTCCCACTCGGCAAGGATCGCCTGGGCCCGGACGATCGTGCGGCGCAGCGCCCGCACGTGCCGTTCCTTGGACCGGGCGAACCGGAAGGCGCGGGGGAAGTCCTCGGCCTCGCTGGCGGCGTACCGGCTGTAGGGGACCTCGTCGGCCGCGCGCTCGATCCGCTCGATGAACTCCTGTGCATTCTCGTCCGCGGCGGACCAGGGCATGCGTGTCATGGGGTACTCCTTCGTGTTCGATGCGATGTGGTGGGTGTGCGTCCCGGGGGGCGGGGAAAGCCACTCCCCCGCCCCCCGGGGGGCCGGGTCAGTCCCGGCGCTCGTTGTGGCCGATCAGCCCGTACAGCAGGGTGTTGATCGCGTCGGTCGTGCACTCCTTGTCGGCCAGGTCCAGGACGGCGGCGATCAGTTCGCCGCCCACGCCGTTGAAACCGGTGAACCCGTTTCCGGTGTCCTCGGCGCGGGCCTGCTCGTCGTAGTCGACCAGCGCTCGGGCCAGTACGTCGGCCGGGCTGTCGGCGGTGTCGAGCAGGTGGAGCAGGGCCGTGATCAGCCCCTGTACCTGGTGCGGGCTGTGGTCGCCGGACGGGTCGGCCGCGAGGCCCTGCTGCGCGAGGTAGGTGTTCAGGGCGGCACGGCCCTGCTCGGCCCGGTCGGCGTTCGTCACGCGCATCCCGCTGCTCGTCACGCTCATGCTCTACTCCTTCTCGGTCGTGGTCGTGCGGTGGGCGTCGGGGCGGGCCACTCCGTCCCGACATGAAAAACAATACATGCATCATTCGCCACGGTCAAGCGTCCGGCCAGGTCGCGGGTGGTGCGGCCACGCGTGCCCCGCGCTCCCCCTAGCCGACTCGTGTAGGCCGAGTGGCACCTTCCGGGCCCTGCGCGGCCGCCGCCGGCGTCCACGAGCTTCCGGTTCCCGCTCCCGATACGCGCGTGATACGAGGTGTCCTCGACGACGTGCGGCTCACATGCGAGCGGGCCGTGTGCGGGATGGCTTGTCCCCGCACACGGCCCGCTCAAGCGAGCTGGCTGCTCAGCTCCGCAGCATCACGCGCCGCCGGATCCCAGCTGGCCCGTCCCCAGGTCCGCCCGCTCCCCCGCGGCGGCCCCGGCCTGGGCGCCCTCGCTCGACAGCGCGCCGAGGCTGCGCGCCTTGCCCACATCCGAGAAACGCCGCTGGAACTCGGCGCGGACGCGATCGGCGTCGGTCACCAGGACCAGCGCGCCGGTGGTCCCCTGCACCTCCTCGGCGATCTGGCCTCGGGCCTGCTTGATCCGCTCCCGGACGCTCCAGCCCCAGCCGACCAGGAACGACCGGAAGAAGCGGCGGCGGGCAGCGGCTCGCGCCCCCTGACGCAGATGAGCCACCGCCCTCCGCGCGTCCCTGGCCCCGGCCTGCTCCATCTGGAGCACGAACGCAGGCAGCAGGAGCTTGAGGGCCTCCAACGCCGATGCCGTGCCGACGATCAGCATCGTCCGGTCCTGCGGGCCAGAGTCGTTGCCCTCGGACACGACCAGGCATCCGTAGGCTCCGGCGATGTACGCCAGCGCCTGCACGCGGTACCGGCCATGCCCTCCCCGGCCGCTGACCTCGAACCGCAGGAGACCGACCCCCTCCGGGTCTTCACCGGCCTCGGCCCGGATGACGGCCTCGTCCAGGTCGTAGCGGGCGATCAGCTCCGCCGCCCGAGCCGCGAACGTGGCCGCCTCGTCAGACGTGGTGCTTCGGTCAGCCGCCTGAGCGAGCAGTTTGCGAACCTTCTCCTCGACCTTCGCACGATCCGTCGCACTCATGAGCACTCCCTGTTCCTCGGTGTGGTGGGTGCCGGTTGGCGCGGAGTGCCACCCCCACTCCAACCGGTTTCGACGTGAAAAATAATACATGTTTAAGCTACTTCGTCAAAAGGCGCTCTAGTCGGTCTTAGGAATCACGGCGCACCGGTGCAGGTCACGCCTCTACCCGGGCCGCTCCCCTCCTCGGTGAAAGCTGTAACAGCAAGAGGGGATCTCCAGCCCGATGACCACAGATGAGAAGGTGCGGGCACCTACGCCAGACCAACGGAAGATGCCGCCGCACCCCGGACGTCAGTGTCTTACTGACGTTTTTGAGATGATGCCCTGATGCGCAAGCCGCTGCCTCTCCCCTACGGACTCACAGCCAAGGACGTGGTCGAGCGGATCAGAGCCCGCCACGACGACCACACGGGCCTGGAAGACTTCCCTGCCCCAGAACACCTCGCCGGCGTCATCGACTTCGCTCTCCGCAGGCGGAAGAAACTGCGCGCCGTCGACGCCCAGGGGAATGTTCTTGACGCTCTACTCCTGGTACGTCTCGCCCAGGAAGAACTCGACCGCCTGCACCTGTGGGCCGTACGGGCCGCCAAGGCCGACGGCCTCAAACCAAAGCACGTCATGCCAGCCGCCGGACTCCGCAGCCGACAAGGTATCGACGACCGGATCGAACTCCTCGCCAGAAAGGTCACCGCGGCGCGCCTTCACGTGTCCACCGAAGCCTTGGACGACACTGCCCCAACCACGGACACCCCAGAACACGAACTACGCGCCCTGGCCAAGGCCCTGCTCTCCTGCTGGGAAGAGCTGACGACCAATGCCGACATCGATGAGTGGGCCGAAGGTATCGAGCTGGTCCTCCGCGCCAAACCAACCTCCCACACGGGCGAGAGTCTCAGGGCACAGATGAAGCTCGCTGTTGAGGAGATTGACGACCTATCGTCACGGACTGGAGTCTCTCCCGCGCGATCAACTAGTGCCGCACAGGCGCTCAATTCCGTGCGCATGCTTTGAGTCGACACCTCCGGGGAAGCCCAGCGGCTCCGACGACTCGGGCAGAACGATGGCCATCGCCATCGCGAGGCGGGCTGTCTTCTTTACCGCGGTAAAGAAGACAGCCC
>NZ_JBEZJL010000159.1:0-6290 GCF_040651755.1 Actinomadura sp. NPDC048394
ACTCCTCCGAGTAGTTCTCCTTCGCCATCCAGACCCTCCAGCCCGGACACCATGATCCAGGACTCAGGGTGACCACGATTCAGGGGGAAGGCCCGTCGAGGTGGTCGTAGGTATCGAGACCGACCGCGGTCCCTGCGTGCGGGCGCTAGTTGCCGCCGGATATGCCGTGCTGGCGGTCAACCCGCTGCAGGCCGCGCGGTATCGCAATCGGCTGAGTGTGTCGGGCGCCAAGAGCGACGCGGCCGATGCGCACATGCTGGCCGACATGGTCCGCACCGCCTCCCACCAGCTGCGTCCCGTCGCTGGCGACAGCGACCAGACCGAAGCCATCAAAGTGGTGACCCGGGCACACAAGACACTGATCTGGAAGCGGACCCGGCACACTCAGCGGTTGCGGCACGCGCTGCGCGACTTCTTCCCGGCCGCCCTGGCCGCCCTTGAGGACCTTGCCACGCCCGACAGCCTGGAACTGCTGACCAAGGCCGCCGACCCGCAGACGGCGGTGAAACTGACCAGATCACCGCCGCGCTCAAGCGCGTTCTGCGGGCGCTGCCGGGGATGGCCAAATCCGCTCAGCAGGACCGGGCGTTTGGGCAGCATCCTCAAGAGTACCGGCATAGGCTTGACCTGCGCGGACGAGGATTTCGGCAAGCACAGCCCCACCCGCACCTGTCAGCGTGGGCTCTTACCTACAACTCGCCCCGCTGCATCCGAAGAAGGTCGCCCCGCCCGATTCCGAGCAGGTGACGGGCCACCCCGAGCCCTTCATGTCCGTAGGCCAAGTGCACCAGTGCAGTGTCCAATGCCTCCAGACTCTGTCCCGTCAGCCCTTCGGACACTTCTCGTCTCCGGATCTGTTCGATGGCCTCTATCGCCATGCCCACGATGGTCCACATCGGATCCAGCGCATCCGTGACCCTTTCCACCGTCTTCCCAGCCTCAGCCAGAGCCAATCCGTCGACGCCGCTCACCGACGACCACGCCGCTTGCGCCTGCTCCTCCAGCGCATGCAGCGCCCGCTGGATCTCGCCGGTCGCTTTGTTCTGCATCGAAACCGCCACGATCGTCCCTCCGATGTTGCTCAACGTTTCGAGATCAAGCCCTGACCCAAGCTCCTTGGACCGACCTCCCGCAGGTACAGGTCTCGGTGGTTCGCCTCCACTTCTCCGTCGTCTTACCGTCCCGCGACTGTCGATAGTCATAGATCGTCGTCCGCACCCAATGGCAGAAGTGCCCTTGGCTGCTCGGCTGGTCGAAATCGAGAACCATGCTCTGTCCTTGCTGTCGTTGTCGTTCGCCTCGCACATGCCGAGACGCCCCGCTCTACGTTGGGCTGTTGAGGACTGTCCGGCGCTGGGGCCGATGCGCCGCCTCCAGGAAGATCGCCTCGCATCCGGGCGCCCTGCAGCGCCAAGCGTGCCGCAGGTGCGGGTAACGGTGACCGAGCATGAGCTGCACGCGGCACGGTGTCGCCGTTGTGGGGCGGTGACCAGGGCGGATGCCCCCGCGTGGGTGTATGATCCGGCCTGTTATGGCCC
Source organism: Actinomadura sp. NPDC048394 (assembly GCF_040651755.1). Lineage (NCBI taxonomy): Bacteria > Bacillati > Actinomycetota > Actinomycetes > Streptosporangiales > Thermomonosporaceae > Actinomadura > Actinomadura sp. NPDC048394. Next base: position 1,539 of record NZ_JBEZJL010000159.1, read on the forward strand.
GCATGCGACCGCGTTGGCGGCTCACCTTTCGGCTCAGCACCACATCCCCGTCGGCCGGGTGGCTGAGATCCTCACCGATGTCTGTCGAATCGAGGTATCGACGGGGTGGGCCACCACGGCGTCCGAGCGTGCCGAAGCCGCGGTCGCCGAGGCGGGCGACGTGATCGAAGAGGCGATCGTGGGGGCCCGTGGCGCACTTTGATGAGAGCGTGACCCGCGTAAAGGGGCCCGCAACCATTGCATGCACACCGCGGCCACTGCCACCTTGACCGCCTATCACATCGATTCCCATGGCCATGGTGTGGCAGCGGTCAAGGCGCTCGGGATCCTGCCGCGCTTCACCGGGGTCGCCGTCCACGATGCCTACGCCGGATATGACGGCTTCGCCGGGTGTGCGCACACGCTGTGTAACGCCCATGCGGTACGGGAGCCGGCCGCGATCGCCGAGTTCGATGCCGTCGCCCGCGACGGCTGGGCGGCCGAGATGATCGGCCTGCTCGGCGAGGCTCACCGCTGGTCCAGCGCCTGGCACCGCAAAGGACACACCCGGCTGGCCCTAGACGTGCCCCGTGGTGATGCCTACCACATAAACGCCATGGGGCGTCGCGGGATCCGTTGCCACCACCGTCCCGCCATAAATGAGTCCAGTCCGGGACGATCAGCGACCCCGGGGTGATCTATTGCGACGTTCGTCCGTCGGCGTACTTGCCCACGCTGGAGCTGCGGGTCGCCGACACGTGTCCCCGGCTGGAGGACATTGTGCTTCTGGCGGGGCTGTTCCGCGCGATCGCCGGTGGTGAGATCGACGCGATGGCCGAGGGGCGGTCGGCGCCGCAGGTCCGAACCGAAGTGATCCGGGCGGAGACCTGGCGAGCCGCCCGCTGCGGTCTGGAGGGCGAGCTGGTCGACTCGGTCGACGGGACATGGGTGCCAGCCTGGCAGCTCCTGCTGGGCTTGCCGCTGGAGCGCTACCGAGAACCTCTAGAGGCGGCGGGCGATTGGGACCTGGTGCCGGAGCTGACCCAGGGCGGCACTGGCGCGCGGTAGCTCGGCCGCACGCCAACGCCAGGCGTTCACGCGCGGCGGCCTGCCGGAGGTGGTGGACATGCTGATCGCTGAAACACGCATTTAAAAGGAGAGACCTCGTATACACCGCCACCGCCGTCACGAAGGTCGGGGAGGAGCCGAAGACCTACAAGCGCTCATGCGGGCAGGCGCACCTCACGGAGGCGAGGGCGGAACGCTGCGCTCGGCACTTTGAGGACCGAGCTCCAGGAACTGGTCGGCGAGCACGCCGACCGACTGACGATCACCCGCACGGTCGACCGGACAGACGACCGTTGACCACTCCCGCCGGATCGAAGCGCCTGTAGAGGCGCCGATCCGGTATCCAGGCGCCTCGGCATCCGTCCACCCCGAGCCGGTCGTCCAGACGTCCCGACCTTCCGACCCGCCCGAGGAGCATCGCCCGCCAAGTCATCACCCTCTTACTAGATCCTCGATCATCGCGGAGATCGGAGCACCGGTGGCCACATCGGCGACCCCGGCCGCGCCGCGCCGCACCCGGTCGCCGTGTGTTCGGCTTCCTGACCACTGCAGAAAGCAGAGCCTCAAGCAGACCACGAGCGTCTCCGGCGACTGCTCCCAGTGGCGGGTGGTCGGCCGGTCCAGGAAACGGTGGCTTGCGGACGGGATCGGCTCCATGGCGGTGAAGCCCGACGACTACATGACCGGCGACGCAGGAATGGCAATCAGCCCGGACGGTCTGCACCTGGCCTACTACCGGGCGACGGACCGGCGTGTCGTCGTCCGTGACCTGTCAACCGGCAAGGTGATTCCGATCGGTCGGCGGGCGACCGGTCCGCAACTGGCCAAGACGCCTTCCAGCTTGCTGTTCCCCAACGATGGAACACGGCTCGCGATCACCTCGGACGAGCCCGCCCTGCACCGCACGCTGCTGGCCGATGTCGGCACCGGCGCCTTCACGACCCTTCCCGCCGACGACTTGATCGGTTTCAGCCAGGACGCCTCGACGATCGTGCTGGGCTGCGTCTGGACCGGAAGGAGCCTCTTGTGCTCGCCGGTCCGGACGGCGCCGTGCGCGCCCGGGTGAGCCTCCCCAACGTCCGCCTGACCGGTGTCTTCGGCAACCTGCTCTCACCTGACGGGCGCACTCTGGTCACTCCCTCGCGCAGCCTGGACAAAGCCGTGCTCGTAGACGCGCACAGGCAAGGTCACTTCCGTGCGGCCGGTGCGCGGAGGAGTCGGAGGCGTGCTGGTCTGGGCGGGACCGACGAAGTACTTCAGCATGCGGAGCTTGTCCGGCAACCTCGAACCGCGCGGCGGGAACGAAATCCCACCCAGGAACAGCGCGGCGCCATCGTCGACCTGGCCACTGGCAAGTTCACTTACAGCGGACCCACCTTCAAGATCCAGGCGTGGCAGTCCTCAGTGGCGTTCGGAGGCTTTCTCTCCTGAACGACGGCATGCGAACGCGCGTTGACGCGCTCGGGGGCCCACTGGTTGTGATGCGCCCTAATAAGACGTCATCTCAGAGGGAGTTTCGTCCCGGTAACTGGCGCTTGACGGCGATTCTGGAAGGGCATTGAGGGCCGAGGCGGTGGGGCTGGTGAGTCTTGAAACCTCTTGGGATGCGATGGAGGCGGATGCGAGGTTGATTCGCCCGCATAATTCTGTCTCGTCCCAGAACCTCAGATGAGGCGCGGTCTGCACCCTTGCCGGATTCTGCATACGCCTGGGCATCTGGTTACTGCTGGCGTAGAGCCTGGTCATGAGCGCACGCCGTGGTTATCCCAGTGATCTGTCTGATGCCCGCTGGGCGTTGATCGAGCCGGTCCTGACCGCCTGGCGCGAGGAACGCATGGCCAGTGCGCTGGCCATCGGCCGTCCACCCGAGCACGACCTGCGCACCCTGATGAACGCGATCTTGTACGTCGACCGGACCGGCATCCCGTGGCGCTACCTGCCGCACGATTTTCCGCCCTACCAGACCGTGTACGCCTACTTCGCCCGCTGGCAGCGCGACGGAGTATTCGCCCAGCTCACCGGGCTGCTGCGCGACCTGGCCCGCGAGCAAGAAGGGCACCGGGCCCAGCCCAGCGCCTGCATCATCGACTCCCAAAGCGTCAAGACCTCCATCGACGTGCCCACCGCCGGCCAGGGCACCGATGCCGGTAAGAAAATCGTGGGCCGCAAACGCCACATCGTCACCGACACCCTCGGGCTGCTGCTGGCGGTGCTGGTCACCGCGGCCAGCGTGCCGGACGGCACCGCCGGCATGCAGCTGCTGACCGGAGTGGCCGCGGCCCATCCGACGATCACCAAGGCATGGGCCGACACCGCCTACCGCACCAAGGTCATCGACCACGCCGCCACCCTGGGCATCGACCTGGAGCCCGTCCGCCGCGACCCCGCCACCAAAGGATTCGTGCCGCTACCGCGACGCTGGGTGGTGGAGCGCACGTTCGGCTGGCTGATGTTGCACCGCCGCCTGGCCCGCGACTACGACACCTTGCCGGCCCGATCCGAAGCCATGGTCCACGTCGCAATGATCAACCTGATGAGCCGCCGCCTCACCGGCGAGGCCACTGTCACCTGGCGGGGCACTTGACACCACAGAAACGGGACGAAACTCCCTCTAAGGGTGGTCCACGTGGTTTACGGCCGATCAGACGGGATGACGCTGGACTGTGGTGTTGACAGAGCTTGCGCGCCGGTGAGTGTCCGATGAGCTTCGGGAGATCATCGAGCGCTTGATCCGGGTTTCGTCGAGGCCGCAAAAGGACTCGTGCGCCGCGTCCAGGCATCCGGACGGTAACGGTCATGAATGCAACTGACCGCTCTAGCCTAACGAGGAGCCTGTCTCTGGCGCACAAACTGCTGTGGGCGCAGGCAGTGTTGTTTATGCTCGCGTGGCTTATCCCGACCGGTGCGGTCGCCGTATCGGCACTGGCACAGGGAATCCCTGACGACGGGAGCGCGCCCTACTTGCTGATCCCCCTGATCTACTCCGCGCCGGTACTGCTGTTCGCGGTGCCGACCTTGGTGCTCGCCGTCCTGTTCTCCCGCGGAGGGCGCGGCGTTCATACCGGGGTCGTTGCCTTCGAGGCTCTGTTCGTGGGCCTTGGCGCCCTGCTTCTCGTCGGAAGTATGCAGGTGACGTTCGGTTTGGTCTACCTGGCGCTGGGCTTGCTGTGCCCAACCACTCTCCCAGCTTTGTACGTTTTGATCGTCTTGCTCACCCCGAAGGGACGCGCGCATTTCCGTCCCCGCTAAGAGGTCGTAACAGAATCAGCGGACGAGGTGTCGCCAGCAGATGATGGCTGCGGCGAGGGTCATGAAGGCCTCGTGGATGTCGTCGTGGATGTCGTCGGGGATCTCCCGGCGGATGCGTAAGCGGCGGAACCAGTGCAGCAGGCCGATGGTGCGTTCGACGACGTAGCGGTGGACGCCCAGCCCGGACCCGTGCGGGACACCGCGTCGGGCGATGACCGGCTTGATGCCCTTGGCCCAGACCGGGCGCCGGTACTTGTCGTGGTCGTAGCCGCGGTCGGCCGGCAGCCGCCCAGGTCTTCGACGAGGCCGGCCGATCCGGCCCCGGACCGGTGGCACCGCCTCCAGCAGCGGCATCAACTGAGTGACGTCGTTGCGGTTCCCACCGGTCAACGACACAGCGAGCGGGATACCATGGCCGTCGCTCAGCAGGTGGTGTTTGGAGCCCGGCCGGCCGCG
>NZ_JBEZJL010000160.1:0-6067 GCF_040651755.1 Actinomadura sp. NPDC048394
TCCCGCGGCCGGGGCGTTCTTTCCGCCCGGGCCGCTGCACGTCGCGTCAGCCGGCGGCCTCCCCGATCGTCTGGCGGGCGATGATGACCTGCTGGATCTGGCTCGTGCCCTCGTAGATGCGGAACAGCCGCGCGTCGCGGTAGAACCGCTCGACCGGGACCGACCGCATGTACCCGGCGCCGCCGTGGACCTGCACGGCGCGGTCCGCGACGCGCCCGACCGTCTCGCTGCAGAAGTACTTCGCGGCGGCCGGGCCGGTGCGGCGGTCGGAGCCGTCGGCGTAGGCGCGCGCGGCGTCCAGGACGAGGGCGCGGGCCGCCATCGTCTCGGTGACCGAGTCCGCGATCATCGCCTGCACCAGCTGGTGGGACGCGATCGGCTTCCCGCCCTGCTTGCGGTCGGACGCGAACCGCACCGACTCGTCGATCAGCCGCCGGCACATCCCCACGCAGGCGGCGGCGAGCAGGAGCCGCCCGGTGGACAGGCAGCGCATCGCGGTCAGGAAGCCGGTGTGGACGCCCGCGTCGCCGCCGACCACCGCGTCCGCCGGCACGCGCACGCCGTCGAGGTTGACGTCGGCCGTCCACGCGCCGAACTGGCCCATCTTGTGGTCCCGCGGCCCCACCGTCAGCCCCGGAGTGCCCGCCGGGACGATGAAGGTGGAGATGCCGCGCGATGACCGCGCGTCCGGGTCGGTGCGGGCGAACACCATGAACACGTCTGCGATCGGCGCGTTGGTGATGTAGCGCTTGACGCCGTTGAGCACCCACCGGTCGCCGTCGCGGACGGCGCTGGTCCGCATGTCGCCCGGGTCGGACCCGGCGTCGGGCTCGGTGAGCGCGAAGGAGGCGACGGCCTCGCCCGAGGCGAGCCGCGGCAGCCAGTGCTCCTTCTGCTCCGGGGTCCCGGCGTCCATGATCACCCCGCCGGCGATGCCCACGTTCGTGCTGAACATCGAGCGCAGGGCGGGCGTGGCGTACCCGACCTCGATCAGCAGCCGGCACTGGTCGACGATGCCGAGGCCGAGCCCGCCGTACTCCTCGGGGATCGTGAACCCGAACAGGCCCATCCGCTTGGCCGCCTCGCGCAGGACGTCCGGCACCTCGTCCTTCTCGTCGATCTCCGCCTCGCGCGGGATCACCTCCTTGCGGATGAAGTCGCGGACGGCCTCCAGCATCGGCTCGAGGTCCTGGTCGGTCATGTCGGCCACGGGTCGGCCACCTTCCGGGCGCAGTTTCATTAAATCGACGTCGATATAAGTTTCGGTCGCGGCGGATCAGCGGGCGGTCCGGGCGCCGGCCCGTTCCTCCAGCACGGCCTTGTGCACCTTCCCGCTCGCGGTGAGCGGCAGCTCGTCGATCAGCTCGACGAAGCGCGGCACCTTGTAGTTGGCCATCCGCTCGCGGCACCAGGCGATGACCTCGCCCGGGGACGGCGCGGGCGGGCGCGGCACGACGAACGCCATGCCCACCTGCCCGAGGCGCTCGTCGGGGACGCCGACGACCGCGGCCTCCCGCACGCCCGGGTGTTCGAGCAGCATGGCCTCGATCTCGGCGGGGTAGGCGTTGAACCCGCCGACGATGAACATGTCCTTGGAGCGCCCCGCGATGCGCAGGCATCCGCGCCCGTCGAAGCACCCGAGGTCGCCGGTGCGCAGCCAGCCGTCCGCGGAGAGCACCTCCGCCGTCGCCTCCGGGTCGTCCAGGTAGCCGGCCATGACGGTCGGGCCGCGCAGGAGGATCTCCCCGACCTCCCCTTCGGCGGCGTCCCCGCCGGTCCCGTCGACGACCCGGATCTCGAAGCCGGGGCGGGCCCGCCCGACGGTCGTGGCGATCGTCTCCGGGTCGTCGTCGGGCGCGGTCGAGCTGGCCGTCCCCGCCTCGGTCAGCCCGTATCCCGAGACGATGAGCGAGAACGGCAGCTCGTCGCGGACCCGCCGGATGAGCTCGACCGGGATGTCCGCCGAGCCGGTCACGGCGACGCGCAGGCTCGACAGGTCGTACCGGTCCCGGCCCGGGTGCTCCAGGATCGCGTGGTACATGGTCGGGGCGCCGGGCAGGACGGTGGCCCGCTCCTCCGCGACCAGGGCCAGCACGGCGTCGACGTCCAGGACGGCCTGCGGGTACATCGTGGCGCCGGCCGACAGGCAGGCGAGGATGCCGGCCTTGAACCCGAACATGTGGAAGTACGGGTTGACCATCACGTAGCGGTCGCCCTCGCGGAGCCCCGTCATGGCGACCCAGTCGGTCGCCACGGTCATCGTCCGGCCGTGGGTCATGACCACGCCCTTGGGCGCGCCGGTCGTCCCGGACGTGAAGAGGATGTCGGACGTGTCGTCCGGTCCGAGGGCGGCGCTCCGCCGGTCGACCTCGGCGAAGTCGCTCTCGGTGGCGCGCGCCAGGAAGCCCGTCCACGGCACCGCGTCCCCGGACGGGCGGCCCCGGGCGATGACGACGGTGCGCAGGTCGGGCAGGGGGACGCCCGAGGCGGCGAGCATCTCGACGTAGTCGGTGCCGAGGAAGTCCGTCACCGTCACCAGGACCCGCACCTTGGCACGGCGCAGGATCCCGGCCGCCTCCCGCCCCTTGAACCTGGTGTTGACCGGGACGAGGACGGCGCCCGCCTGGTAGAGCCCGAGCACCGCGACGATCCATTCGCGGCTGTTGAACGCCCAGACGGCGACGCGGTCACCGGGCTCGACGCCGTCCGCGACCAGCGCGGCGCCGAACCGCCTGGCCTCCTCGTGGAGCTCGGCGTAGGAGACGCGCGCGGCGCCGTCCACGACCGCGACCCGGCCGGGGAAGCGCTTCGCGGCGGACGCGGTCATCGCCGCGATGCTCGGCCGGGACGGCCCCGGGCTGTCGGTCATGGCAGGCCTCCGTGATTGACATCGACGTCAGTATAGACTTTTATCGTCTGCAGAGAAGAGCCCTTCGCATCCGCGCCGGCGATCCGCACGCGCACCCCGCGCGGCCCCGGCGCGCCTCCCCCGAGGTCGCCGCACATGATCATTGAGTCCGATCTCCACCCGACCGCCGCCGCCTCGTCCGCGCCGCGGAGTGAGTGCTGATGGACGTACGCCTGTCCGCCGAGCAGCGGGCGCTGCGCGAGGCCGCCGCCCGCCTCGTCGACGACCACGCCCCCGGCTCGGTCGCCGACCTGGACGACGAGGCCCGCGCCGCCGGCCTGGAGGCGGCGCTGACCGGTGCCGGCTGGCGCGAGCTGCGCGCCCCGGACCCCGACGGCGACGGCCGGCCGCTCGCCTCCGCCGTGGAGGCCGCGATCGTCGCCGAGGAGTTCGGCCGTGGCCCGGCCGACGCCCCCTTCCTCGGGCCGACGCTTGCCGCTGAACTGCGGCGCCGAGCGGGCGCGGAGCCCGCCGCCGCCCTCGAGACCGTCCTGCTGCGGCCCGACCTCTCCGGCCTCGTCGTGCTGGACGACGAGCACGCCCGCTGCTCCGGCATCGCGATCGACGCCCGGGGCGCGACGGCCGCCCTCGCGCTCGTCCGCACCGGCCAGGGCCACGACCTCGTCCGCGTCCCGGTGACCGGCACGTCGCCGGGGCGCGACCTCACCCGCCCGGCGGCGGCGGTCGGCGACGCGCGGGCCGAGCGGGTCCCGGCCGCGGGCCCGCTCACCGCCGCGGACGTCGAGGCGTGGTCCGCGCTCGCCCTCGCGCTGACCTGCGCCGACCTCGTTGGGACGATGCGCGGCGCGGTCGGCCTCGCCCGCGCCTACGCGGGCGTCCGGCGCCAGTACGAGGCGCTGATCGGCACCTTCCAGAGCGTCCAGCACCTGCTGGCGGACGCCTTCGTCTCGGTCGAGGGATCGAGCAGCGTCACCCGCCACGCGGCCTGGGCGGCCGACGCCCTGCCACCGAGCGAGGCGCTCGCCGCCGCCGCGATCGCCAAGGCGTACTGCGCGCGCGCCGCCCGGGAGGTATGCGAGACCGCCATCCAGGTGCACGGCGGCATCGGCATGACCTGGGAGTGCCTCGCGCACGTCCACCTGCGGCGTGCGCTGGTGTCGGCGCAGCTCCTCGGCGACGTCGGCGTGAACCTCGCGCGCGTCGCCGCGCACCACGAGATCGGAGGCGGGCACGATGGACTTCGCTGACTCCCCCGAGGAGGCCGCGTTCCGCGCGCGGCTGCGGGCGTGGCTGGCCGAGCACAACCCGAAGCTCCCCCAGTCGTCGACGTCGGACGCGTACTGGGACGGGCAGGCGCCGTGGCACCGGGCCCTCTACGACGCCGGCTTCTTCGGCCTGTCCTGGCCCGAGGAGGTCGGCGGCCAGGGCCTGCCGACCGTGTACGACGCGATCCTCGACCAGGAGCTCGCGCTGGCGGGCGCGCCCCCGCGTCCCAGCCTCGGCTACCTGGTGCAGGGCATGCTGCGGCACGCAGACGAGGACGTGCGCAAGCGCTTCCTGCCCGGCCTCGTCAGCGGGCGCGAGCGCTGGTGCCAGGGGTTCAGCGAGCCGGACGCGGGCTCGGACCTGGCGTCGCTGCGCACCCGCGCCGTCCGCGGCGGCGACGAGTACCGCATCACCGGGCACAAGGTGTGGACCAGCTACTCCGACGAGGCCGACTGGTGCCTGGTGCTCACCCGCACCGACCCCGACGCCCCCAAGCACCGCGGGCTGTCGGCGTTCGCCGTCCGGATGGACCAGCCCGGCATCGAGCAGCGGCCCCTCAAGATGATCAACGGGGTCACCCGCGAGTTCGGCGAGGTGATCTTCGACGGCGCGGTCGCGAAGGCGTCCGACATGATCGGCGCGCCGGGCGAGGGCTGGAAGCTGGCCATGACCGTGGTCAGCCACGAGCGCGAGCCGGGCGAACTCGGCTACGTCGCCCGCTACAGCAAGGCGGTCAACGAGCTCGTGGCCCGGCTGCGCACCGAGTCCGGCCGGTCCACCGAGGAGAACGTGCGCGACGTCACGTGGGCGGTGATCGAGGCCGAGATGCTGCGGCTGCACGTGTGCCGGCGGCTCTCGGACCGGCTGGACGGAATCTCGCACGGGCCCGAGGGCTCGGTGGACAAGCTGCTGATGACGCGTGTCGAACAGGCCGTCGGGCACGCCGCACTCGGCATGAGCAACCTCACCGGCGGCATCGAGGAGGACACGTGGCTGAGGATGTACCTCTACAGCCGGGCGCAGAGCATCATGGGCGGGACGTCGCAGATCCAGCGCAACCTGGTCGCGACGCGGATCCTCGGGCTTCCGGTCGCATGAGCGCGACCGCGGTCGACTACGGCCTGCCCCCGGAGATCCAGGTCGCCGCCGACGGGCCGATCCGGATCGTGACGCTCAACCGTCCCGACGCGCTGAACGCCACCAACCACGTCCTCCACGAGGCCCTCGCCGACCTGTTCCCGTGCCTCGACGCGGACGGCGAGGCCCGCGCGGTCGTGCTGACCGGCGCCGGGCGCGCGTTCTCGGCGGGCGGCGACTTCTCCTACCTGGACGAGCTGACCAAGGACGACGCGCTGCGGCGGCAGACCCTGGTGGCCGCGCGCCGCATCGTGACCGGGATGGTGCAGTGCAGGCTGCCGATCGTCGCGGCCGTCAACGGCCCCGCCGTCGGCCTGGGATGCAGCCTGGCGGCGCTGTCCGACATCGTGTACATCGCCGAGAGCGCGCACCTCGCCGACCCGCACGTCATGGTCGGGCTCGTGGCCGCCGACGGCGGCCCGGTGACCTGGCCGCTGCTGACGAGCCTGCAACTCGCCAAGGAGTACGCGCTGACCGGCGAGCGGATCAGCGCCCGCCGCGCCGCCGAGATCGGCCTGGCCAACCACGTCTGCGCCGACGGCGAGGTGATGGAGGCGGCGATGGCGTGCGCGCGCAAGCTCGCGGCGCTCCCCCGCCGGACGCTGGAGGACACCAAGCGGGTCCTCAACCTGCACCTGGAGCGCGCCGTCCTCGCCACGCTCGACTTCGCGATCGCCGCCGAGGACCGGTCCTTCCTGTCGCCGGAGCTGCGGGCGACCCTCGACCGGCAGCTCTCCAAACGCAAGAAGTGACACCGGACCGCCGGTGGCGCCGGGGCCGAACGGCCTCGGCGCC
>NZ_JBEZJL010000161.1:0-5990 GCF_040651755.1 Actinomadura sp. NPDC048394
CGACCACGACCTGCAGCGCAAAAGACCGGTGGCGCGTCCGGCGATCGACCGGACTGTCTCCGCGACGGCTTTCTCACGCAGCCGCCGAGATACACGAAGGAACGGGTGAACCACGATGACGCCACGGTGGGGTCCGGGCTCGGGGCCTGGCTGGGACCAGGGTGCCGGAACGCTGGTCGACCTGACCAGGCACACAGGAAGCCGCGGCGATGAGCTCGCCTCGCTCATCAAGATGCTGATCGCAGCGGCCGAACCGCTGGCGGGCAGGTTCAACGGCGCCGGAAAGGCGGCGTTCGACCGGTTCAAGGAGCACTCGGATCAGATCACGGCCGATCTGAAGGGCCACCTCAACCGGGTGAACACCGCGCAGGCCGGCTTGGAGAACGCGTTCGGCGGCGGCGATCACGAGATGGCCGACGGCGCGGCCCGCAAGATGGCCGGGGCGATCTTCGACGGATCGAAGTTCCGCTCGGCCTGACCCCTGCGATCTGAATGCCGTGAACCGACCCCCGGCGAACTGGTAACTGTTCCGGTTCGGGAAAGGATATCGGACCATGACGCACGGTAGCGACCGGCGCAGCTACGACCTCGGCGCCTCGGGCGAGGCACAGCTCAACATCCAGGTCATCATGAACCGGCTGGAGTCACTGATCGGCCTGCGCGACGCCGATGTGCGGGCCGCGCTGGCCGACTGGCAGGCCACCGGAGTATCGGACGATTACCACGGCAAAGAGGCAAAGTGGCTGGCCGCGGCCAACGAAACCCGCGAAATCATACGCCTGGTGAAGAAGACACTCGAGGACAATGACGACATCGCACACAGGGTGCTTGGAAAGGCACACGCGATCGTCCAGGACATCTGATCGGGCACATCCCGATGCCCCGACCGGGATGGATCGGTCTGTGTCGGTGAAAGGCGGAACCGGTGGCGCGCGACTATGACGCTCAGCTACTGGAGTCGGTGGTCGTACGCCGCCGGCGGCTCCGTGACGCGCTGATGTTCGGCTCGCAGCGCAACCGCCGGGAGTTCGGCGAGAGCACCATGAAGGCCGCCGTCGGCCTGTGGGTGGCCGCGGTGCTCTGCGCGGGGCTGGTCGGCGTGTCCTTCCTGCGTTCCACCTTGAACGAGCAGAAGCGCCAGCAGGAACAGCAATCACAGAGCGCCCCCCTCACTGGAGGGACGGAGGTTCCCGCGAGCTGGGTGGGCGCCAAAGTGACGTTCGCCATGCTGCGGACGGCGCTCGATGAGGCGAAGGTTCCGCGCGGCCTGTATGTACTCCCCGGCCAGCCACGTCCGAGGGCAGGGGCGGTCTCGAGCTACTACGTCATCGCCAAGGAGACCGACCGCTTCTCCGGCGGTGTCGTCGAGTTCCAGAAGGGCCGGATCGGCGGCCAGTTCACGACCGAGGACGAGGCGTCCCGCTGGCTGTACGGGCAGCTGGTCGTCCGGGAGCGTCCCGTGCACCCGCTCGACGCCCGCGCCGAGCGGGTCGCCATCCGCGACGGTGCGAACCTGGCGGCGGACGCACGGAACAAGATCGCGCAGAGTGGTCGCGCCTCCATCGCCTACCCGCTGGCGCAGGGCGCCTTGGTGGACGCGTTCGGGCAGGAGAGCGGATCGTTGCTATTCCCGTTCGGGACGCCATTCGCGCCGCGGGGACTGCCCGCCCGGGTTCACCTGGCCTCCAACTATCACCGCTATCGCGTCGTCCAGCCGTTCTCGGTGACCGCATCGGTCGCGGCGCCCGCCAACGGCGGCCGAGGCGGCGGCGTGCGTTTCACGGTCGACGCCGGACTGTTCCCACAGCCGCCCGTGCTGCCCACCGTCCGGTGGTTGTTGCAGACCGGATACCTGGAACGCGTCACCGGCACGGTCGTGCCCAAGTGAAGTGACCTGTACGGAGGCCTCATGTCCATGTGGAGCAGGGTGACCCTGGTCGGCGAGACACGTCGGCTGGACATGGTGCTGCCCGCGCGAACGCCGGTCGGCGCGCTGATGCCCGATGTACTGGAACTGCTGAATGACCGGGCGCTGAGCCCTCCGCGGCTGCGGCATCTGGTGACGTCCACGGGCGAGGTGCTGGATCCCGCTGTCAGCCTGGCCGACCGGCGGATTCCGGACGGCGCGGTCCTGCGCCTTGTGCACGCCGACGAGCCGCTGCCCACACCGGTGGTGCATGAGGTGCCCGAGGTCGTGGGCGACAGAATGGACGACCTTCCAGCGTCGTGGGGTCCGGAGGCCGCGCGCTGGACGTCCACCGCGGCCTTCGCCGTCCTGACGTTCGCCGCCGGGCTGGCGGCATCGGCCGTGCTGCCCGCGCACGCGGCTCCCTGGGTGCTGGCCGGGGTCGCGGCCGTGCTGCTGGGGGGCGGCGCGGCGGTGGGCCGGCTCTGGCGCGAGCCCCTCGGAAGCGCGATCACCATCGGCGGGGGGGCGGTGGGCGTTCTCGCGCTGTGGGCCGCCACCGACGGCCACTGGCCGGGGGCCGGGCGCTGGGCCGGGTTGGCGGCGGTGACCGCCGTCGTCCTCGCGCTGCTGGGGGTCGCCTCGCCGCTCGGCCGTGGCGGCCTGCTCGGCGGCGGGACAGCGGCACTGCTGGCCGCGTCGGCCGGGGTCTGCGCCGCACTCGAGCTGGACGCAGCGCGCACCGCGGCGGTCGTGGCGCTCGGATGCGTGATCCTGCTCGGCTCGATTGTACGGCTGGCGGTCTCGCTGTCCGGGCTGACGGCGCTGGACGACCGGCGCGACGCGGGCGACGCGGTGCTGCGCGGGGACGTCCTGCGGGCGCTGGACGGTGCGCACCGCAGCCTCACCATCGCCACCATCGCGGTCTCGCTGGCGGCGGGCGCCGCGGGCCTCGGCGCGCTCACCCGGCTCGACGGCTACACCGCCGCGCTGGCGGGGCTGCTGGCGCTGATCCTGGCGGGCCGCGCGCGGGTGTTCCCGCTCGTGATGGAGAAGGTCGCGCTGCTGGCCGCGGCGGTCACGATCGTGACCGGCCTGTGCGTCCGTTGTGCGGCCGAGTACTCCTGGGGGGCCTGGCCCGCCCTGGCGGCGCTGGCGGTGGCACTGGCAGTGCCGGCCGCCGTGCTGGCGGGCGACCGGCCCGAGCATGTGCGGGCCAGGCTGCGCCTGGCGATGGACCGGATCGAAGCGCTGGCGGCGGTGGCGATCGTACCGGTGGCGATCGGCGCGTTCGGCACCTTCGAACGCCTGCTCGGCACGTTCTGAAGGGGTTGGAGTGGCTGATCAAGACCAGGTCCGGCGCGAAGCACTGACCGAGCGGACGGTGCTCGACCCTCCCCTGCGCCGGCCGTCCATCGGACCGGACGACCTCGTCCTCGGCGAGGTGCACGGCGACTCGATGCTGCGGCGCCTGCGACATGCGGCGGCCGGACCGTTCCGGGCGGTGGAAGACGTGCAGGCCCTCACCGAGAACGGCCGATGGATCCAGCACCCTGTTACGACCGGCCGGCGGATCGCGGTGACCGGTATTCGCGGCGGGGCCGGGAAGAGCACCGTCACCACGCTCATCGCCACGGCATTCGCCCGTTATCGGCAGGATCGCGTACTCGCCCTGGACCTCGACCCCGAGTTCGGGTCGCTGCCCCTGCGGCTGGGCATCCGGGCCAGCAGCTCGACGACCGGCCTGACCAAGCTGGAGGTGGGGACGGCCTCGTTCGAGGAGATCGAGCCGCAGCTGGAGCGGATGGGCGAACGGCTCTGGGCGCTGCCGGGCCCTCGGGAGGCCTTGGGCCGTGGCCGGCTCGACGCCGCCGCCTACCGCTCCAAGGGAGTACCGCTCAGCCGGTTCTTCGGCGTGACGATCGCCGACTGCGGGGCCGGCATCCGCACGGACCTGCACCAGGCGGTCCTGTCCGGCACGCATGCCCAGGTACTGGTCACTCCCGCCACGCAGGAAGGCACGGCAAGCGCCCGCAGTGCCCTCGACTGGCTGCACAGAGGCCCCATGCATGACCTCGTGCGGCGCACGATCGTTGTGTTCACCGTCCACAGCCGGCCCGGCTCGCGAGCGTTCGACCTGGCGGGCGCCCGCGCGGCCCTCCGCGATGCCGGGGTGGAGACGGTCCGGCTGGGTTACGACGACCATCTGGCCGTCGGCACGACCATCGATCCCGACCGTCTGGGCTACTCGACCAGGGTCTCCGCCATCGATCTCGCCGCCGCCGCACTGCGGGCGGCGCTCCGTCCCTGACCGGCTCCGGCCGGCCCGGATGGACCTTCTGAAGAACCGCCGCAATCCAGCACGATCGTTGAGCGGCACCATCGAGCATTGAGGAGGCGCCGTGACGACCCGGGTGGTGCATCGGCCCGCGCGTACCGTCCATGCCCCGCCGGAACGGGCCGTCCAGAAGATCGAGGCCCCGCCCGCGCTGCCGGAGTCCGGCACTCCGGGCGGTCAGCTGATGACCCTGCTGCCGATGGCCGGCATGATGTCCTCGCTCACGGTCATGACCGTCCTGCGCAACCGCGCGTTCATGGCGCTCGGTGCTGTGATGCTGGTGGTGGCGGTGCTCGCGGGCGGCATGCTGCTGATCTCGCGGCGGGGGCAGGCGGCGCGGCAGCGCCGGGGCCGCCGCGAGCGGTACCTGGACCACCTGGAAGGCCTGCGGGAGACGCTCGCCGCCGGGGAGCGGGAAAGGCGTGCCACGGCGCGGGTGCTGGACCCGCCGCCCGAGGCTCTCTACGACGTGCTGCGCGACCCGGCGCGACTGTGGGAAAGACGGCGGCGGGACGCGGACTTCCTGCGCGTCCGCATAGGGACCGGCCTGGTACCCGGGCAGCCGCTGGAAGTAGGCGTGCAGGCGTCGGCGATGACCCCGGCGGACCCGTTCATGCTGGCGGAGGCGCGCGCCCTGGCCGCACGGTTCGAAACGGCCCCCGACATGCCGCTGGCCCTGCCGCTGGACATGGTCGGCGACGTCAGTGTGGTGGGACCGCGCGAGGACGCGCTGCGGCTGCTGCGTGCGCTGATCGCGCAACTCGCCGCGTTCCACGCGCCCGAGGACGTGGCCGTCGCCTACGGCGGCCGGCGCGTCCCCGATTGGGACTGGCTGAAGTGGCTGCCGCACGCGCATGATCAGCGACGTCGTGACTGCGGCGCGCAGCTCCGGCTCGTCGCGACCAGCCCGCAACGGATCGCCGCGCTGCTGGCCGACGATCTGCGGGCCCGCGCCGATCTCGCGGCCGAGGTGGCGCGCGGGCTCGGGACGCGCGAGGCGCTGGGCTTCCAGCAGCGCCTGGTGCTGATCCACGATACGCACGGGGAGCCGGCCTCCGAGCTCGCCCGGCCGGACCCCGGCGTTCCGGTCGCCGACCTGGCCGCGACGGTCGTGCATCTGGTGGAGCGGCGGGAGCACGAGCCCGACAAGGTGAACATCCGGATCTTGGTGGACGGCGACCAGGTCGAGGTCACCGACCTGCGCGGGGAGACCGCGGTGACGATGTCGGGAACCGTGGACCACGTCCCGCCGGGGATGCTGGAGGGTCTGGCCCGCATGCTGGCGCCGCTGCGGTTGTCCCGCGAGTCCGCCGAGGAATCCGCGGCGCAGGGCGGCGAGGTCGACTTCGCCTCGTTGGTCGGCCTGGAGGACCCGGCCCATGTGGACGTGGCCCGGTCGTGGGCGCCGCGCTCCGAGCGCGCCTTCCTGCGAGTGCCGATCGGGCTGGACGAGGCGGGCCGACCGGTGATCCTCGACCTGAAGGAGGCGGCGAGCCTCGGGATGGGCCCGCACGGGCTGTGCGTGGGCGCCACCGGGTCCGGCAAGAGCGAGCTGCTGCGCGCGCTCGTCCTCGCCCTGGCCGCCACGCACTCCCCCGAGCAGGTCAGCATGGTGCTGGTCGACTACAAGGGCGGCGCGACGTTCGCGCCCTTCGGATCGCTTCCACACGTCGCCGGGGTCATCACCAACCTTGAGGACGACGCGGGGCTCATAGAGCGCGCCTACGCCAGCCTGGCCGGCGAGGT
>NZ_JBEZJL010000162.1:0-5193 GCF_040651755.1 Actinomadura sp. NPDC048394
GCGGGCATGCCCGCTGCGCTCGCTGCACTCGCTCCGCGGGCCTGCCCGTGGCGGTGGCCGGGGTCCGGCCTTCCGCGGCGGCGCTCAGCCGGGTTCCACGTCCTGGGGCCGCGCAAGCTCAACTCTTCGCGGCGGGGCCCCGCGTCGTGGCGGTGTTCGGGCGGGTTCGCGCGCGGGGGAGTGGGCGCGGGGGGATTGGGGCGCGGGGGATGGATTTGGTTTTGGGGGCGGATTTAGCGCGGGTGTTGTTGGGCGTGCGGGAGCGCGCATTGTCGTTTTACTTCGCGTGCGAATGCCGGGCCGGGGATCCGCAAAGCGATACGGGGGGACGGCGAAGTCGGTTCGGCCCGATTCGCGGTCCGGGACGCCCGCGGTGCCGGACGGGAGGCGTCCGGGCGCACCGGGGGGAGGCGGGCGTGCGCGGGATGGGAGCTGGGGGGTGCGGGCGGAGGCGGCTCCGGTCTGCTGAACGATCTTGGCGGGTGTGTTGTCGAGGATGGCAGTTGCGGTGCCCCCGCGACGTGCGGAACGGCGCGGCGTGACGAGCGTCACTCGGTCGGGACCGGCTGTGGGGGACCTCACACGGGCCCGTCGCGGGGGGCCGGATCCGGCCCCGCGGCCGGTGGCGGGATCATGGTGGGGAGGCCCCCGGAGGGAGCGGACCGCCGCGCCGGGGCGGTGCCGAGTGCCGTAAATCGGGGCAGAATGGGCGGATTTTCACGATCATGCGAAAGTCCCAGCAAGGCAAGGGGATGGGCCGCCGGAGGGCCCGAGTCGAGTACACTCTGTATTCAGGACACTCCAGGGAGTGATTTTCGTGATTTTGTGGCGGGCTAAACGGCACTTCACGTTGCCTTATGGGGCGTGAACTCGCTAGTTTCCCAACCCGTCCGACTCCGTCGAGTGGAAACCTGAGGTGACCCGGCGTGGCTCTTCCGCCCCTAACCCCCGAACAGCGCGCCGCAGCCCTGGAGAAGGCTGCCAAGGCTCGCAAGGAGCGGGCCGAGGTTAAGAACAAGCTCAAGCACGGGGGGACCTCGCTCGCCGAGGTTCTCAAGGAGGGTCAGTCCGACGACGTCATCGGGAAGATGAAGGTGTCGGCCCTCCTGGAGTCCCTGCCCGGTGTGGGCAAGGTCCGTGCGAAGCAGATCATGGAGCGTCTGGGCATCGCCGAGTCCCGCCGCGTGCGGGGCCTCGGCGCCAACCAGCGCGCCTCCCTGGAGCGTGAGTTCGGCGGAAGTGCGAACCGCTGACGCGCGACTCACGGGCGGGCGCGGCGGCCCTTCGCACGAAGGAGCCGCCGCGGCCGGGTCCGGGCTCCCCGGATCCGGCACCATCTCGTCCGGCTCCGGCGCACCCATCACTGCGCCGGCGGGCTCCGAACAACCGCATGGCCCGCTCATGTCCCGCCTGACGGTCCTGTCCGGGCCGTCGGGCGTCGGCAAGAGCACGGTCGTCGCCGAGATCCGGCGCTCACACCCCCGGGTGTGGCTGTCGGTCTCGGTGACCACCCGGGCCCCCCGCCCGGGTGAGACCCACGGTGTGCAGTACTTCTTCGTCGACGACGCCGGTTTCGACCGGCTCGTCGCCGAAGGGGAGCTGCTCGAATGGGCCGAGTTCGCGGGCAACCGCTACGGCACCCCGCGCCGGCCCGTGCAGGAGCGCCTCGCCCGCGGCGAGCCCGTCCTGCTCGAGATCGACCTCCAGGGCGCCCGGCAGGTCCGCGAGACGATGCCCGGCGCGCGCCTGGTGTTCCTCGCGCCGCCCAGCTGGGACGAGCTGGTCCGCCGCCTCACCGGCCGCGGCACCGAGCCCCCCGAGGTGATCGAGCGCCGCCTGGACGCGGCCCGCGTCGAGCTCGCCGCCGAAAAGGAGTTCGACGTCACCCTGGTCAACACGTCCGTCCAGGACGTGTGCCATGAGCTGCTAACCTTGATGGCTGTTCGTTAGTGTCGGCGACCGCCGTGTCCGGCGGCCGGCACCGCAGTGAATCACTAGTGGAAGGCCACGGAGTGGCAGCCAGCAGCGAAGGCATCACCAACCCGTCGATCGACGAGCTCCTCGAGGTCGTCGAGACCAAGTACGGCCTCGTGAGCATCGCGGCCAAGCGCGCCCGGCAGATCAACGCCTACTACGCCCAGCTCGGCGAGGGCCTGCTGGAGTACGTCGGCCCGCTCGTCGAGACGCAGGTGCAGGAGAAGCCCCTGTCGATCGCGCTGCGCGAGACCCGCGAGGGCCTCCTCAACGCCGAGCCGATCGAGGGCTGAGCGCCCGCCGGCCCGGCAGGGGCGGCCGCCGCGCCCTCCGGCGCGGCCGGCCCTCGCGATGCCCCGGAGCGCCGTCCTGAGGGCGGCCCCGGGTGCGGCCGGGCCCCGGGCCTGATGGGACAGTGTCCGCATGACCTCCCGTAAGCCGCGCGTCGTCCTCGGTGTGAGCGCCGGGATCGCCGCGTACAAGGTGTGCGAGCTGCTGCGGCGGCTCACCGAGTCGGGCCACGACGTCACCGTCGTCCCGACGCGGGACGCGCTGCGCTTCGTCGGCGAGCCGACCTGGGCGGCGCTGTCGGGCAACCCCGTCTCCACCGAGGTGTGGGACGGGGTCGCGCGGGTCCCGCACGTCCGGCTCGGGCAGGACGCCGACCTGGTGTTCGTCGCCCCCGCGACCGCCGACCTGCTCGCCCGGGCCGCGCACGGCCTGGCCGACGACCTGCTCACCAACACCCTGCTCACCGCCCGCTGCCCGGTCGTGTTCGCGCCCGCGATGCACACCGAGATGTGGGAGCACCCGGCGACCCGCGCGAACGTCGCGACGCTCCGCGCCCGCGGAGCGATCGTGGTGGAGCCCGCGTCCGGCCGGCTGACCGGCAAGGACACCGGCCCCGGCCGGCTGCCCGACCCGGCCGAGCTGTTCGAGGTGGCGCGCCGCGTCCTCGCCCGCGGGGACGCCGGGCGCGACCTCGCCGGACGGCACGTGGTCGTGTCCGCCGGCGGCACCCGCGAACCCCTCGACCCCGTCCGGTTCATCGGCAACCGCTCGTCGGGCCTGCAGGGGTACGCGCTGGCCCGCACGGCGGCGGCCCGCGGCGCGCGCGTGACGCTCGTCGCGGCCAACGTGGCGCTGCCCGACCCGGCCGGCGCGCACGTCGTGCCGGTGGGGTCCGCCGAGGAGATGCGCAAGGCCGTGCTGGAGGCCGCCGGGGACGCCGACGCGGTGGTGATGGCCGCCGCCGTCGCCGACTTCCGCCCCGTCGACTACCGCGGCTCGAAGATCAAGAAGGCGGAGGGCAGCGAGCCGGAGCCGATCCGGCTCGCCAAGAACGCCGACATCCTGGCCGAGCTCGGCGAGCGCCGCCGCGCCGGGCAGGTGATCGTCGGGTTCGCGGCCGAGACCGACGACGTGCTCGCCAACGGCCGCGCCAAGCTCGCCCGCAAGCGCAGCGACCTGCTGGTCGTCAACCAGGTCGGGGAGGACCTCACCTTCGGCCGCCCCGACAACGCCGCGATGATCCTCGGCGCGGACGGGTCGAGCACCGAGGTCGGGCGCGGCGCCAAGGAGGCCCTGGCCGACGTCGTCTGGGACCTCGTCGCCGCGCGCCTGGACCCCCTGCCCGCGGATTGACCGGAGGCTGCCCGACCGCGACCAACGCCATACCGGCGTCCGGGGATGATCCCGCTAGACTGCGGGCTTACCACCCTTGAATGCCCGTGCGGGGAGGTCCCCGCCGAACTCGAAGACATATCCGTCCTGCGACGTCAGTCAGCAGCCGCTGCAAGGAGTTCACGTACGTGTCTCGCCGCCTGTTCACCTCGGAGTCCGTCACCGAAGGACACCCCGACAAGATCGCGGACCAGATCAGCGACGCGATCCTCGACTCGATGCTCAAGGACGACCCGAAGAGCCGGGTCGCCGTCGAGACGATGATCACGACCGGTCAGGTGCATGTGGCCGGTGAGGTCACCACCGAGACCTATGTGGACATCCCCGGCGTCATCCGGGAGAAGATCCTCGAGATCGGCTACGACTCGTCCAAGAAGGGCTTCGACGGCCACTCCTGCGGCGTGTCGGTGTCCATCGGCGCGCAGTCCCCCGACATCGCGCAGGGCGTCGACGACGCCTACGAGACCCGCGAGGGCGAGGGCGTCGACGACCTGGACCGGCAGGGCGCCGGCGACCAGGGCCTGATGTTCGGCTACGCCACCAACGAGACCCCCGAGCTGATGCCGCTGCCGATCACGCTGGCGCACCGGCTCGCGCAGCGGCTGTCCGCGGTCCGCAAGGAGGGCACCGTCCCCTACCTGCGCCCGGACGGCAAGACCCAGGTCACCATCGAGTACGACGGCGACCGCGGCGTCCGCCTCGACACCGTCGTGGTGTCCAGCCAGCACGCTCCCGACATCGACCTGAAGGAGCTGCTCGCCCCGGACGTCAAGGAGCACGTCGTCGACCCGGTGCTCGCCCAGTTCGACCTGGAGACCGACGGCTACCGGCTGCTGGTCAACCCGACCGGCCGCTTCGAGATCGGCGGCCCGATGGGCGACGCCGGCCTCACCGGCCGCAAGATCATCGTCGACACCTACGGCGGCATGGCCCGGCACGGCGGCGGCGCGTTCTCCGGCAAGGACCCGTCCAAGGTCGACCGGTCCGCCGCGTACGCGATGCGCTGGGTCGCCAAGAACATCGTCGCCGCGCAGCTCGCGGACCGCGCCGAGGTCCAGGTCGCCTACGCGATCGGCAAGGCGCACCCGGTCGGCGTGTTCGTCGAGACGTTCGGCACCGAGAAGGTCGCCCCGGAGAAGATCGAGAAGGCCGTCGCCGACGTCTTCGACCTGCGTCCCGCCGCGATCGTCCGCGACCTGGACCTGCTCCGCCCGATCTACTCGCAGACCGCCGCGTACGGCCACTTCGGCCGCGAGGTGCCGGACTTCTCCTGGGAGTCCACGGACCGCGCGAAGGACCTGGCCTCCGCCGCCGGCCTCTGACGAGCCGTAAGCGTCCCTGACGCACCGGAAGGGCCCTGGAGCACCTCCAGGGCCCTTTCGCATGCCTGAGCCGTCCTGACCGCCCTCAGCGCCGCCCAAGCCCCTCCGCCCGCCGCACGACGCCACCCGGAGGCGGAAGAGCCGCCTCGGGCCCGCCAAGACCGCCCGTCCGCACAACGCCCATCGCGCGGGCGGGGGCGCGCGGAAGCCCCCG
>NZ_JBEZJL010000163.1:0-4666 GCF_040651755.1 Actinomadura sp. NPDC048394
GCCGCCACTTCCGCCCAAAACCCATACCCCCCCCCCAAAACCGTTGGGTCGGTTGGGTCGCTCCGCGACCCAACCGACCTCACGAAAGATCGAGGTTAACATCATCCAGTCCTCGAATCGCCTCAATCGGCTCCGGGAGTAAATGCCGCGTGGCTTCATCAAGGTGCTCGACATAATGAAGGAAGGCGCCAATAGTTCCTTCTCCATTTTTGCGCATTCGCAATCCAAATCTTCCACCAAGCGCAGAAAGGCCGAGGAATTTTCGGAGCCAAGAATGGATTGAACGAGTCGCCTATCGTAATCGGTCAGCCCACTCGGTCTACTGGACAACTCTCCCAGCTTGGCCATGGATGACATTTCGCCACCATTTGGCACAGTCAGCCATTTCACTTGCCGATGCCCGAACTGCAAATCGTCAAACCATTGCACCACCTTCCCGGATCCCTTACATAATCACGTATCATCAAGCCGTACTTATGGTTTGACGCATATCGGCACACCGCATCGCGCACCTGCGGGGGGGGGCAGGTTATGGAACACGTGCCCCAGCCGGCTCTCACCGTATGCTTCGCCTTCGGCATCGCTCAGGAACTGCTTAAAATTCCACGGTACGGTATGCGGCTCATGGGCTGAAGCGGTGCAGGCAGACGCTGCATCATCCGGTGTACCGAGCTCTGCATCGGAGGGATGGTCATGCGATGAACCACCGGCACCCGGTTCAGCAACGCTGGCCTGTCCGCTGCGCGCACCCGCATTCTCGGGTCCTTCTGCCAGGTCCGCAGTTTTGGTGCCGGCGTCAGTGAAAGGGTCAGATTCGTCCCTGACGTAATGGCTGCGCGGGTCCGAATGCGGGTGGCCGACCGCATCGGTGTCACCTCTGCCCCGGCCATTCTGCGGTGCGAGGCTCAGGCGTTCGACCCGATGCCGGCGGCTGCGTCTCGGGCGGCCTGTCGGCCGCTGGAGCGCCGACTTCCTCACCAGGCGACCAAGGAGCGACCTGGTCACCGGACGGGGCGGCTGCCTCGCCGGGTTCGACCTCGTCCTGATGAAGCGGCCTCGGCTTGGTCGGATCAGCGGTTTCGAGTTCGCCGCCAGGAAGAGGACCGCCTTCTTGAGGCGCATCTCCCAATACTTCCGAGCCAGGACGTGCCTCGGAAGCAGCGGGATGGCCCGGCGACGCCTCCGATCCGCCGGACGAGGCCTCGCCCCTGGTTCCTGCCGCGGAGCGGTCGTCCTCATACCAGCCGTAGTGCAAGCGTGGGTCCACACGTTCGGGATGGACCACATCGGAGGTGGTCTCGCTCAGCGACTCACCATACTGGTCCCGCATACGCGTCTCAGGCGAAGGGTCGGATGCAGGACGTTGCACCTCAGGTGGCTTGGCATTCCCTGAGCGCGGTGGCTCATCACCATGGGGAACGTGCGCGACCGCGTGTGCTGGCTCAGGGGCCGGCACCCGCGGAGTTTCCGCCGCCGGGCGTTCGACCTCGCCACGTTCTGTTAGGCCGTCTGGCAGCGGTTCAGCACCTGATTCGTTGACATGAGAAGGAACGGTTGAGCCTGGGCTGCCGGTCGCGTGCACACCTCTGGGGCGGCTAGGGGCTGCGGCGCCGAGCGGACCGCCTTCGTGGGGTGTCGCTGGCGGGCCAGAGTTCTCGGGTCTCGTTCCGAAGCGCGGGGCGTCGTGATCCAGAATCGGCGTGGTTCCTCTTGCGTTCGCCTTGATGAATTCCCAGCGTTTCATCATGCCTTCGAACCAGTCACTGCGGTCGCGCGCCTCGAATCGGGGGCGCAGGGCGTTCAGGCGTTGCTCAATGGCCTCAACGTCAGCAGGATTGAGCGCATTGGGACGCCAGATGTACTCCTCGCCACGTGGACCGATGCGCGTACCTTCAACGAAATGCCTGCTGAATGGGTTGCCGGCCTGAACCGCCGCACTGTCCGGTTCGAGCCAGAAGGTGGCGCCGTGATCGATGCCCCAGACTCGGCCCTGCCGATCGACCAGCCACTCACGGTCACCGTTTGCGGTCAGGGCATCCATCAGGCCCAGGTTGCGTGCGCCGGGCTTGTCGCCGTACAACGCCCGCAGATCATCTGGGTGTGCATGCGGGTGCATGTCCCAGACCCCTTGCCCATCCACGTGCTCCATGTAGAGCGTGTGGGCATCCGCCCTGTGAACCGCTGGAACGCGCGCTTCAACCGCGTGCCCGACCAATGCGCTGAGTTCGTCAGCGTCGGCGGTATCAAGGTCCTCGCCCCATGTCACCTTGCGGACGGCTTTGCTGCCGTCGTTGAAGGTGACCAGATCAACCCGCTCGGCAACACCTCCGCGGAAGAGCGGTACCGTGCGGCGCTCGTCTATCCCGGACTCGATACCGCGGCGCAGCCGATCTGCAATCGACGTGACCGAATCCGGCTCGGGCATAGGCGGCCTGTGTCCGGCCTGCTCACCCGCAGCCTTGGTCTGGGGCGGTGCTCCGTCATGGTGCGGGTGTGCCGCGCCCGGTTCGGCCGGGTCACCGGCCGGGCCTTGGCCAACAGAGTCCTCGATGCGCTGGATCGGGCGGCCCTGATCTGGAAGCCGACCAGTTACAGGAGCCTCCGACCCGGGAACGGCCTGGCCTGGGCGATCTACGGATGACGGACGTTGCGCCCCAGATGGCTTGGGGATCCCTGAGTGCGAGGGCTCCTCACCATGGGGAACGCTCGCGGCCGCGTGTGGTGGCTCGGAGGCCGGAGCCGGCGGGGTAGCGGCCGCCGAGCGCTCGGCCGCACCACGTCCTACGACGATATCCGGCGGCGAGTCAGTGACATGAGAGGGAACGGTCGAGCACAAGCGTCCAATCTCGGGGGCCATGACTTCGTCCGGCCGGAGAACACGTGCATGCACGTGGTACTGGCCCCGGCCGAACACGTCGGTACCGACTCGTTCTACGCTGACGATCTTATATCGCAGACGCCGCTGCAGAACGAATTCACGCTCAAGCGGTTTGGCGGACGACCGCCCCACCCATATTCCTTTTGTGCCGGCGGGCACATCAAGCGTCAAGATGTTATTGGGAGAGAACAGCGTCTCGCCGAGCGACGCTGACGTGTATCCCGCCTCGGTTTGGGATGTATTCTCCAGGAGCTTTGGATCACCTTCTCCAAGGGGGGTTCCGTCGGAAAGGCGCAAGTGGCCGAGGCTGCCAACGCTGCGTTTGAGTTGAATAGAGTCCGGGAGCGAGAACGTCGACAGCCCCTGGTCGATCAATTCGATCTGCTTTTCGAGCAGCTCTCGAGTGGGCATCTCACGTAGATAGCGCTCAAGGCTTTCATGCGTCCCCGCATTGCCGTATATTTCCTTTAGCCGGCCCGGGGCAGGCGAGTTCAGCACATCCTCTATGGCGTTGCGCTCACCGGAGGTCAGGTCGATGGTGCGCAGTATCTGGGGCAGGTCAGAAGCCGCAATATTCCGCTGTAGCCGTAGCGACAGGCCAGTCAGATGCTCGGCCAACATTCTGTCTCTATGGAGAGAATTCAAGAAGCCGCCGAGATCCCTACCCTCATCCATAGCGCGTAGTGCGGTGTTCAAGACGCCGCCGCGAGTGTAGTCGTAAATGGCCGCGTGCTGGTCCGGCGCGTTCTCGGCCAGTGCCTTGAACGCGTGCGCATAATATTGTTCACCGTACGCCTCACCATCGGCACCCTCGAAACGCAGATACTGCTCAGGGTCCGGCGGGGCCGACCTGCCATCGGCCACAGGTGCGTCTCGTTCCGAGGCATCCCTCGCAGTGGACTCGGGGTGCGGTGCTTCCTGACCGTGCCCTGTTCGGGAGCCGGTGTGCGGCGGCGGAACGTCGGCGGGTGGCTTGGGCGGAGCGGTGGTATGTGCAGGTTGAGCGACCTGGTCAGTTCGGCCCGTCGCAGGGTTCGCGAGCCGTGGGGAGTCCGTTGGTTGTTCGCTCTCAGTGTGGCTGGGTTTGGGGTTTTTGTTTTCTGGGCGGCTTGCCGTGGTTCTGGGGGGCCGTTCCATCGTGTGCGGGATGCCAGGGGCGCGTCCACTAACGGAGGCGGCGGTCTCTGTTGTCGGCGGGGCGCCGGGCTCGTGTGCGGCTTGGGTGGGTTGGTGCGTGGACGGGCGGTGCGTGGACGGGCGGTGCGTGGATGGGCTAGGTGTGGCCGGGTTGTGCGTGGGCGGGCCGGGTCGGGGGGGTTCGTTGGGTTCGGCGGTCATGCGTGCGGGGGGCCGGCCTGTGCCGGGGCCGCTCTCCACGTGGCGTCTGGGCGGACCTGTTGGAGCGTCCGATAGTGCACTGATCGGCGGGGCCGCCGATTCAGGGGGCAGGGGCGTGTCCAGGGCCTTGGGTGGGCTGCCGACGGTGGCAGGTTGGGCGCCGTGGCGGGCGGGTGGTTGGTGGATAAATGTGCGGGGGATATCGCCTGCGGTGGTCGGGAGTCCGGCTGGCGGCTCAGGGGTGGCGGTCTGGGGTGGTGCTGCCGCTTGCCCGGGGGCCCCTGCCGCGGCGGGCGCGGCAACGGCGGGCGGGGCGGTAGCGGCCGAGGCTGGGGCGGGTGCGGCAGCGGCGGGTGCGGCGGCTGAAGCTGAGGCGGCAGCGGGGCTTGCTTTGAGTGCGTCGGCCAGGTCGCGGACGTTGATCCGTGCGAGCCTGTCGGCGGCGCCGGT
>NZ_JBEZJL010000164.1:0-4146 GCF_040651755.1 Actinomadura sp. NPDC048394
TGGGCCAGATGAGTCCGATCACCTACGAACAGCAGTCACATAAGGTGGCGCAAGCCGCATAGCAACCGGTGTCCACGGTTCGGGGGGAAGACCCGACCTCGTCGAAGGCGTCACCGAACTGCGCGGCGTCCATCTCGTGCAGCCGTGCCATTCCGTCCACCCCTTCGGGCAGGCGGGCCTTGGCCAGGACGCGACCAGCGGCGTCCATCAGCTCGACGTCGTGATGCTGTTCGGCCCAGTCGTCCCCGATGAACAGGCGCAACACCGACCCCCGATCCTCGATCGCGATCACTTCTCAGCAGCCTGCGGGAGAACTATCGGCGAACTGATCAAGCAGTGCTCACGCCCAGACGGACGGGCACGATACCCCAGCAGCGATCAACTCTCCCGGCCGGCCAGCGGGGGGACGATCTTTGGGCAGGACTCAAGGTCCAGTAGCTATGAGTGCTCACCCGCTGGCGGCTGTCAGACACGAGTCTGCCGAACAACGCCAGGCCGACCCGCTAAGGCTGATTAGTAGTGATGGGCTATGTGACGGTTGCGGGTCGTGGTCGTCACGAATCGGCCGTACCAGGGCGTAGGGGGGTGACCCGTTTGATCGCGTTGCTCTTTTCTCGAGGGATCGGCCGGGCCGGCGGGAAGCGTCGCGAGTGGGAGCCGGAAGATCTGATCGCTGGGTGGACGCTGTTGGACAACGACTGGGAGTTGGTGTACTAGGCGATCGAAGAGGCGGGCCGCGCGGTCAAGAGCGTGTTCGTCGCCGAGTACATGGTCTCGCAGGACCTGCGCAGGGAGATCCACGAAGACCTGCAGGTAGCCCTGCCAATCTGGTTCAGCACCGCCGGAGCGGTCACCACGTCCAACTCTCCGCGCACCTCGGCCTGCACCGACAGCCCCACTGCGCTGAACACCACACTCACCTGCGAGACCGCCCGTGACACCTCCGCGGCCGCAGCCATCTGGTCCCTTCCGAGTTCCGGTCCGCTCACTCCGGTGCCGCTCAGTGCGGGTCGTGCCCTCGGTGGTTGCTCGGCGATCCGGGCCATGTGCTCGGCCTGGCAGTCGGCGCACCGTCCGTGCCAGTGGTGGGCGCGGGAGGCGGCGGCCTCGACCGGGATCAGGGGCTCGCCGCACTCGACGCAGCGCCGCCCCCGCTCTCTGCGGGCTGGCGCGGCGGGGTCTGCCCGACCAGGGGCGCTGGACCGTCAGCAGTTCGGCGTCGTAGGGGTGCGGCTCGATGTGGTACCCGGCCTCGGCCAGCACCTGGACGACGTGGGTGCACGGTCGGCTGCTGGGCGGGATCGGTGAAGTCGGGGTGCCGTTGACGGATCTGGTACAAGCCCCCAATGGCGCTGCCGACGCCGTCGACCTGTGAGTTCAGGCGGTAGTGCGGGCGGTTGCGTCCGGCTTGCGGAGGGCGTCGAAGTAGTACCGGCGGCGTTCGGCGATGAGCACGGTGACGTCGTCATGGGTCGCCTCCGGGATCTCGCGCAGGTGCTGCAGCAGGTTGTCGCGCTGTTCGTGGCCGGAGTCGGCGATGTGGGCGACGGTGCGGGCCGTTCCTCCTCCGGCGAGCAGCAGTCGGTGTGGGAGGCCGCACCAGGTGTCGAAGCTGGTGGTGATCGCCCGCCATATGTGCCAGACGTCGTCGGGCTGGTGGTGCTCGGCGAGCAGGAGCGCGGCGATTTCGATGCTGTGGCTGAAGCCCCAGCAGTGGCGGTGGAACTGTGTCTCCTGGTCCAGCAGGAAGCGGGCGAAGTCGTGGTCCACCGGGCTTGGGGCAAGGATGAGCGTGTCCAGGACGTCCCGGCGGTCCTTCCACCACCGATCCTCGGGCAGGCCGGCCTCGTCGTGGGTTGCTTCGAACCGCAGGAGGTCCCAGCGCTCGGAGTCCTCGGCCCACCAGGCGCCGTCGAGGGTGTCGTCGCCGGCGTCGCGTGCTTGCGCGGCGGTCACGCGCTGGTTCCCGGTGGGGTCGCCGCGGTGGGGCGTTCCATCACGCGGTGCACCGTCGCCTGCCTGATGGAGAACAACTCGGCGAGGTCGGCGATGGAGTGCTCGCCGGTGGCGTGCTGCTCGACCAGATGGGCCTGCTGCCGGGCCGTCAGCTTGAGCTGCTTGCCCTTCAGTTTGCCCTTCGCCCTGGCGACGGCCATTCTCTCCCGGGTTCGCAGCCGCAGGAGATCCACCTCGAACTCGGCAAAGGTGGCCAGGATGCTGAAGAACATCTTGCTCCTGGGGTCGGCCAGAGCGTAGAGGCTGCCGCCAAGGGAGAGCCGGCCACTGCGCGCGACGAGGGAGTCGCCGATGTCGCGGGCGTCGGGGACGGAGCGGGCGAGGCGGTCGAGCTTGGGTACCATGAGGGCGTCACCGGCGCGCACGGAGGCGAGCGCCTGCTCCAGGCTCGGACGGTTGCGGTGGGTGCCGGGTCAGCCCGCGGTCGAGATAGATCCGGTCTTCGGGAACGCCAAGGCCAATCAGGCGCTCTCGCTGTGCGGTGAGGTCCTGGGTGTCGGATCGAGCAGCGGGCGTAGCCCGTGAGGAATGCGGTCACAACCCAGGAAGTGTACGGATAACCCCCTCTCACCGTACAAATCACCGGACACTCTAAATGAGACGGCGTCCGGGCTGGTTACCGTCTCCAGAAGCCGACGGCTGCTGGTGTTCGTTGCGCCGATCTGCCGTTCGTCGACGATACCCACATCCCGGTCCACAACGGCGAGCAGATCGAGAAGATCGGCCGCCACAAGCAGGGCATGTGGGGCCGCCACGACACCTGCACCGACGGCCACGGCGGCTGGGGCGCCTTCACCACCGACCCGACGCGAAAAGACCTGGCCTGGGTGGTCCGCCACCACCCCGAGCACGGCCGGTCGGTCGTGCTCTACCGCGACACCGACGCCTCCCCGGTCGACTCCCTGCTGATGTGGGAGGAGCCCGCCGGCCTGCTGTACCGGGCCGGCGGCTATTGGTGGGACGGCACCACCTGGTACCGCCCCTCTCAGCTGTTCGACTGGGCCGCCGAGAAGACCTACGAGCGGCCGGTGCCCGCCGCCGTGACATCACCGCCGGCGACCTGATGCGCGGCGGCGAGCCCGCCCGCGCCCGCGTGCTGGACGTCAGCGAGGTCACCGTGCCGGCCGCCGCCTCCTCCGACCGGGGGTGGAACGACGACCTGGCGCTGTGGCCCCCGCCGCGACGACCGCGGCCTGGGCGACAGCATCGTCACCCTGACGGCCCCCGAGCTGGTCGCCGACCAGCTCGTCAGTGTCGGCGAGACGGCCGAGATCGCGGGGCTCGGCGCCTCCACGCTGCGCGGAGGCGTCGAAGAAGTGGTCTCGGCCGACCACCAGGGAGCCGCCCACCCGACTGGCATCACCGAGACCTGGAAGCGGTTCAGCCGTACCTTCTTCTCCCTGCTGTGGCAGCGCCAGAGCTTCCGCAAGAGGTGGGCACTGCGGTGGCGGACCGAGACTGCCGCCCGCGAGATCGCCGAGGGCCTCAGCTGGGAGGTCGCCGCCGGCATCCCCAAACTTGTCGGCGCGTGGGATCTGTCCGCCACCGTCCGCCATGCCTTGGTGTACGAGTTCCTCCAAGGGCGAGACCTGCACTGCTCCGTCCACCGCGACGACCCGGCTCGGCGCGAGAACTACGTGTTCTTCGGGCTCACCCCCGCCGTCACCAAGACCCTGGACGTGCTCATCCGGCACGAACCCGCCGCCGCCGGCCGCGCCATCGAACAAGCCATCGGCGAAGCCGAGGCCAACCTGGAAATCCCCCGCGCCGTCACCGAAGAGTCCATCGCCACCGCCCTGTCCCTAGTGTTCTGCGCCTGAAATCCGTTGTGTAAATCTATGCTGGGTCGATGGCGAGGACGGGGCGGCCGAAGACACCGTTTTCCGTGACCGCGGCGGAACGAGCGGAGTTGGAGCGCGGGGCGCGGGCGGCGACCTCGACGCAGGCGTATGCGTTGCGGTGCCGGATCGTGCTGGCATGCGCGCAGCCGGGCGCGTTCCACACGCATGTGGCCGCCGAGCTGGGCGTCTCACCGCCGACGGTGGCCAAGTGGCGCAGACGGTTCATCGAGCACGGCGTGGCCGGGCTGGCCGACGAGCCCCGCCCCGGCCGGCCGTCCTCGATCCTGCT
>NZ_JBEZJL010000165.1:0-3960 GCF_040651755.1 Actinomadura sp. NPDC048394
GGCGCGCTCGTGGGAGTCGACGCCGGCGAAGAAATGGTCCGCCAGCGACGCGTAGTCCGGCTCGCCGTCGCCCGCGACCTCGATGAACTTGGGCCCCCTGGGCGAGCATCGCCTCGGCGACGCGCTCGAACCCGGCGATGTTGGCGCCCACCACGTAGTTGCCGGGCGCGCCGTAGCGCTCGGAGGTCTCGTCGCAGGTGTTGTGGATCCGCGTCATGATCTCCGCGAGCTCCGCCTCGGCCTGCGGGAACGTCCACATCTCCCGCCCGGCGTTCTGGCGCATCTCCAGGGCGCTGACCGCGACGCCGCCGGCGTTGGCGGCCTTGCCGGGGCCGAACGCGACGCCCGCCTCCTGCAGCACGTGGACGGCCTCCGGCGTGGTGGGCATGTTGGCGCCCTCGGAGACGGCCTTCACGCCGTTGCGGACCAGCATCCGCGCGGCCTGGACGTCCAGCTCGTTCTGCGTCGCGGACGGCAGCGCGATGTCGGCCGGCACGTCCCAGACGCTGCCGCCCCGGACGAACCGGGCGGACGCGCCGCGCCGCTCGGCGTAGTCGGCGACCCGCCCGCGCTCGACCTCCTTGACCTGCTTGAGCAGTTCGAGGTCGATGCCCTTCTCGTCCACCACGTAGCCGCCCGAGTCGGACACGGTGATCACGTTGGCGCCGAGCTGCTGCGCCTTCTCGATGCTGTAGATCGCGACGTTGCCGGAGCCGGACACGGTGACCGTCTGGCCGTCCAGCTCCTCGCCGCGCTTGCGGAGCATCTCGGCGGTGAACAGCACGTTGCCGTAGCCGGTGGCCTCCGTCCGGCAGGCCGAGCCGCCCCACGGCTGGCCCTTCCCGGTGAGGACGCCCGCCTCCCAGCGGTTGCTGATCCGCCGGTACTGCCCGAACAGGAACCCGATCTCCCGGCCGCCGACGCCGATGTCCCCGGCCGGGACGTCGGTGTCGGCGCCGATGTGGCGGTGCAGCTCGGTCATGAACGACTGGCAGAACCGCATCACCTCGGCGTCCGAGCGGCCGTGCGGGTCGAAGTCGCTGCCGCCCTTGCCGCCGCCGATGCCGAGCCCGGTCAGCGCGTTCTTGAAGATCTGCTCGAAGCCGAGGAACTTGACGATGCCGAGGTTCACCGACGGGTGGAAGCGCAGCCCGCCCTTGTACGGCCCGAGCGCGCTGTTGAACTCCACCCGGAAGCCGCGGTTGACGTGCACCGCGCCGGAGTCGTCGGTCCACGGCACCCGGAAGACGATCTGCCGCTCGGGCTCGACCAGCCGCTCCAGCACCCCGTGGCCGGCGAGCTCGGGACGGCCGGCGACCGCGGGGCCGAGCGACTCCAGCACCTCGTGGACGGCCTGGTGGAATTCGGGCTCCCCCGGGTCGCGGACCAGGACGCGCTCGTAGGTCCTCTCCAGCACGTTCTGCGTGCCGGTCGCGCTGTGCGGCCGGGGGGAAACGGGCATGCCGGGTCCTTCCTCAGACGGTGATCATGCATCTCCACTCTAGGACGTGGGCCGGCCCGTCCCGGCCCACGGGCCGGTCAAGGCTCCGCATCGCCCTTGAGCACGGGCTTCACGTCGACCACGGGCGTGCCGTCGAGCGCCTCCAGGCCGCGGACCCGGACCCGCCGGCCGGTGACCTGCAGGATCTCGACCGGGTGCAGGCCGACCGGGTTCGGCCGGTCCGGGGACCGGGTCGCGAACACGCCGGTCTCGGGGTTGCGCGGGTCGTCGCGCGGCCGGGTCCGGAGCACGTCCCGGGACGCCTGGTGCAGCCAGGTCAGCACGATGATCCGGTCGCCTGCGCCGAGGCCTTCGAGGGCCGCGTGGTAGGACGGCTCGAAGACCAGCCACGCGTCGGGGGCGCCCTCGGTCCCCTGCTTGGGCGCGGAGGCCCGGTCCTTGAGCGGCGATGACACGTGCCCGACCGGCCTGAGCGTGAGGTCACCGCGGAAGTCCGCCATGCCGTGGTTCTCCATGCCGTGATCCTCTCAACCCGGACGCGCGGGCGCGTTCTAACCCATGGACGGCGGTTGCGGCAACGGGGGTGCGGCGGGTTACCGTCGAGCACGACAGATCGCGGGGGCCCGGCGAACCGGGCTGAGATAGCGGCTGGGACGGCCGCTGACCGCATGAACCTGACCGGGTAATGCCGGCGTAGGGAGAGATCGAGTCGTCATGACCGAATCCGTGGTTCCAGCTGCCCGCAAGACGTACCTCCAGGGCTCCCGCCCGGGGATGCGCGTTCCCATGCGGGAGGTTCCGCTGACCAACGGCGACGTCGTCGTCCTGTACGACACGTCCGGGCCGTACACCGACCCCGAGCACGAGACCGACGTCCGCAGGGGCCTGCCCGCGCTGCGGGAGGGGTGGATCGCCGAGCGCGGCGACACCGAGCCGTACGAGGGGCGGCCGGCGCGTCCCGAGGACGACGGGCGCCGCTCCGCGCCCGTCGCCGACGGCCTGCTCCCCCGCCGGCCGCGCCGGGCGAGCGGCGGCGCGGTGACCCAGCGCGCGTACGCGCGTCGCGGGGAGATCACCGCCGAGATGGAGTTCGTGGCGCTGCGCGAGGGGGTGGAGCCGGAGTTCGTGCGCGCCGAGCTGGCGGCGGGGCGGGCGGTGCTGCCCGCGAACGTCAACCACCCGGAGATCGAGCCGATGATCATCGGCCAGAACTTCCTGGTGAAGGTGAACGCGAACATCGGCAACTCGGCGGTGGCGTCCTCGATCGAGGACGAGGTCGAGAAGATGGCGTGGGCGACGCGCTGGGGCGCCGACACGATCATGGACCTGTCGACCGGCCGGGACATCCACACCACCCGCGAATGGATCCTGCGGAACTCGCCGGTGCCGGTCGGGACCGTCCCGCTGTACCAGGCGGTGGAGAAGGCCGGCGGCGACCCGGCCGAGCTGACCTGGGACGTCTTCCGCGACACCGTGATCGAGCAGGCCGAGCAGGGCGTCGACTACATGACCGTGCACGCGGGCGTGCTGCTGCCGTACGTGCCGCTGACCGCGCGGCGCAGGACCGGCATCGTCTCGCGCGGCGGGTCGATCATGGCGGCGTGGTGCCTGGCGCACCACGAGGAGAACTTCCTCTACACCCACTTCCGCGAGCTGTGCGAGATCTTCGCGGCCTACGACGTCACCTGGTCGCTCGGCGACGGGCTGCGCCCCGGCTGCATCGCCGACGCCAACGACGAGGCGCAGTTCGCCGAGCTGCGCACGCAGGGCGAGCTGACGAGGATCGCGGCGGAGTTCGACAACCAGGTGATGAACGAGGGCCCGGGCCACGTCCCGATGCACAAGATCAAGGAGAACGTGGACCTGCAGCAGGAGTGGTGCGGCGGCGCGCCGTTCTACACGCTCGGGCCGCTGACCACCGACATCGCGCCCGGCTACGACCACATCACCTCCGCGATCGGTGCCGCGATGATCGGCTGGCACGGCACCGCGATGCTCTGCTACGTCACGCCGAAGGAGCACCTCGGGCTGCCCGACCGCGACGACGTCAAGGCGGGCGTGATCGCCTACAAGATCGCGGCGCACGCCGCCGACCTGGCCAAGGGGCATCCGGGCGCGCAGGCGTGGGACGACGCGCTGTCGGACGCGCGGTTCGACTTCCGCTGGGAGGACCAGTTCAACCTCTCGCTCGACCCGGACACGGCGCGGGAGTTCCATGACGCGACGCTCCCGGCGGCGCCCGCGAAGACCGCGCACTTCTGCTCGATGTGCGGGCCGCACTTCTGCTCGATGAAGATCACCCGGGACGTCCGCCGCTATGCCGACGAGCGCGGCCTGGCCGAGGAGGAGGCGCTCGCCGCCGGGATGCGGGAGAAGGCCGGGGAGTTCCGGGCCGCGGGCGGGCGCGTCTACCTGCCGCTGGCCCCCGGCGGCTCCTGACCGCCCGCCACGCCGCCGCCGGGGCCCCCCCGGGGCGGGGGGGGGGGGCCCCCCCCCGC
>NZ_JBEZJL010000166.1:0-3864 GCF_040651755.1 Actinomadura sp. NPDC048394
ATCGGAGTCGGGGTTACTCCCTATCGCGGCGGAACACAAGGGTAGTGCGGCCCATCGTGACCCGGGAGCCGTCCACCAGCGTCACCCGCCGGATCTGTCAAGGTGGCAGCCTCTACCGTCTGGGAGATCCTCAAGGACGCCGGCGTCGATCCGGCGCCTGAGCGTTCCGCCACCATCTGGGCCGGGTTCCTGCGCTCGCAAGCGAAGGCGCTGCTGGCGTGTGACTTCCTGGAGACCGTGACCCTCACCGGTGCCCGCATGTACGTGCTGGCGGTCATCGAACATCACACCCGCCGAGTCCGAATCTTGGGCGCTACCGCTCACCCGACCGCCTCGTGGGTGACGCAGGCGGCGCGGAACCTGGTCATGGACCTGGAGGACGCCGGCTGCCGGGCGGGGTTCATAATCCGCGACCGCGATGGCAAGTTCCCCGAGGTGTTCGACGCCGTCCTGGCCGATGCTGGTATCCGGGTGGTGCTCACCGGAGTGCGAATGCCCAGGATGAACGCGGTCATGGAGCGGTGGGTGCAGACCTGCCGCCGCGAGCTCCTGGACCGCATGTTGATCTGGAACCACCGGCACCTGCTTCACGCGCTCCGAGAGTTCGAGACCTTCTACAACGAGCATCGGGCTCATCAGGGCATCGCCA
This sequence comes from Actinomadura sp. NPDC048394, assembly GCF_040651755.1. Classification (NCBI taxonomy): domain Bacteria; kingdom Bacillati; phylum Actinomycetota; class Actinomycetes; order Streptosporangiales; family Thermomonosporaceae; genus Actinomadura; species Actinomadura sp. NPDC048394. Next base: position 650 of record NZ_JBEZJL010000166.1, read on the forward strand.
ACGCACGCTCTTTGAAGGCGCTGCCTCCACCGATCACCGAAACCGACGAGATCGCCCACCTGAACCTTCGAAGAAGACAACGCCTGGGCGGAATCCTCAACGAGTACGAACACGCCGCTTGACCTGCGCGGACGTGGTTTTCGGCAACTATAACGTTGCTGAGCACCTGCCCTGGGGCGGCGACCAGGTCGGCGACCTCCCCGAGTTTGATGCCCGCAGCGGCGGACGGGGCGACGATGAGAGCACGCGTGGACATGGCATCTGCTGTGACTGGTGGCGGTGGCGACAGTTAAGGCCTTAGCGGATAGTTATGTAAGAGACTATCTAATGGAGTTGTACTTTGACTTCGGCTGGCCCGTGGTCGCAGCAGGACCCTGCCCGGGCTCACCGGCTGGACCGGGTGTGAGGTGGCCGTCCGGACGACGTCCCGGACGGTGTCCTCCGGTGCAATGTCGTTGTCACGAGTGAAGGGCCGCCATGAAACGTCTGATCGCGCCGGGTACGAGATGGGTCTGCTGCATGTTCGTTCTCGGTGTACTGCTGGCCGGCGCCGCGGGAACGGCGCTGATCAACCCCTACCGCTTTGTCGGCTTGGGGGACAGGATCTGGCTCTGGTGTGTGCTGGCGGTCGCCGGGTTCGGGTTGATAGGTGTGGCGAGTGTGCTGCTGGCGAAGGCGCGGCATGGCATCTGGCGCTGGCTGCTGGTGGTCTGCGCCGGCTGTACGGCACTGGCGGGCGTCGCCTGCATCTCCTGGAGTTGCCTCATCACGTTTCTCACCGATTATTCGAATGAACAGCGGGTTGCGGCGGTTTCCCCTGACGGGAAATTCGCCGTCATTCTGAACTATGATTTTCCCCAATATCCCCACCCTGCTGATCGACCTGACGGTCTCTACCTGCAAACAAGAGAGGGGTTTTTCAGTAAGAGGGCCTATCTCGGGTGTTTGTCCGACAGTGGTGTCCACCGGCTGGACGCGGCGTGGTTTGCTGGTGCGAACACCGTTGTCATCCGCCAGGAAGGTGATGAGGGGAAAACGGAACGCTCGGTCTCGTTTGATCCGGTCAAGGTCCGGGTCGCCCAGCCCATGGGCGACAGTTGCCCGCCCACCCTCTACACCGGTTGACAGGCCGAAGAGCCGGGTCCGGCGGGTTGGCGCACCTGGGTCCCTGATAAGAAAATGATGCCCTCGGGCCCGGGAGGAACCCGCAGTTGCCTTACAGTTACTGCCAAATCAATCAATAATGATGGGAGCCACGGTCATGTCCACGCGCGTACTGGAGGGCAAGGTTGCGCTCGTCACCGGTGGAAGCAGGGGAATCGGCCGAGCCATCGCCGAACGCCTCGGACGCGACGGCGCCGTTGTCGCTGTCGCGTTCGCCCACGACCTGGCAGCGGCGGGCAGAGTCGTCGAGCGGATCCGCGAGAGCGGCGGCCGCGCTTTCGCCATCCAGGCCGAACTGGGCCGACGGGGTGATGCGGCCGCGCTGTGGGCAGCCTTCGACGCACAGATCGAGCAGCATTCACCCCAAGGGGGCGTCGATATCATTGTCAATAATGCCGGTATCGGTCGCGGCTCGGCTCTGGCTTCGCTCACCGAGGAGGAATTCGATGAGATCTTCGCCGTGAACATGCGGGCACCGTTCTTCATCGTGAAGTTGGGGATGAAGCGGATCCGTGACGGAGGGCGGATAATCAACATCTCCAGTTGTGCGGCGCGCGTGGCCATGCCGGAGATCATCGCGTACGGGCCGACGAAGAGCGCGCTGGAGACCTTCACGAGGAATCTCGCCAAGGAACTCGGGCCGCGAGGCATCACGGCGAACTCGGTGGCTCCCGGGATCGTCGGCACCGACATGAACGCGGGCTGGCTTCGCGGCAACGCGGAAGCCGAAGCGCGGGCATCCTCGCTCGCCGCGCTGGGTCGCCTCGGACGGGCGGAGGACATCGCCGACATCGTGGCCTTCCTTGCATCCGACGAAGCTCGATGGATCACCGGCGGAGTGATCGACGCAAGCGGCGGCATTGGACTGTGAATATCAGCCTATTTTACTTTCCTGACCGCTCGAATCCGCACGCGAGATGCTTTTTGAAAGCGCTTTCCAGTGAGCCCGGTGAGGGGCCGCCGGAGGTCCACGCGCAGGCGACCGGACGGTGCTGGGCCAGCTCGAGGGTGTCGTGCATCGCCGACCTGATCGTTTGGGCCATGTGCAGGCCGAGTCCGGTTCCGAGGAGAGAGCCCGGGCCGACGCAGTACGGTAGCAGGGCGTGAGGGCTTGCTGGAGTTCGTGGTCGGTGAGGCCGGGGCTCTGGTCGGCAATGGTGATGACGCCGTGGTCCCCGTGGGCGCGCACGCTGATCGACACTGTCCCGTGGAGCGCGTACTTGTGAGTGTCGCCCAGGACCAGGAGCAGGCACTGCCCGGAGCCGGACCGGGTCACCGCGCACAGCGATCGGGCCGGGCGCCGAAACCTTCGACCGGGCTGCTAATTCAGCATCGTGCTGACCGCCGACACCCACACCGCCGTCCTACCCCAGGTCGCCCACGCTGCAGCCGAGAAGACCGCCGCACTGCTCATGCACGCCGCCGGCATCGTGCCTGGCACCAACCGCCGCCGCGGCAAAGGCCCGGCGCACGCGTGCGCGCCCGCCGGGCTCGACCGGTCGCGCAACTCGCCGCGTTGTAGCGGCTCGCACGCGACTCAGAGCTTCGGCTCCCGACATGAAATCTTCGACCGGGAAAGGATAACCGCTTATCGTTTCCGCACCTGTCCCGTCCACGATCAGCACCGTGTCCGGACTGTGCCGGCGAGCGACCGGGGCCAGTGCGAGCAGCGGCGCCAGGTGAGCCACGACGCGGTGCGCGGCAGACTTGCACACCCCGAAAAACAACGCGACCTGCCGCAGCGTCAGGTTGGTGCGGTAGTACACCACGATCAGCAGCGCCCGGTCGGCAAGCGGCAGACTCCAGCGCCGCCCGGTCCCGGTCTGCTCGCCACCCCGACCTGCAACGATCCGCACTAGTGTTCTGCGCCTGAAATCCGTTGTGTAAATCTATGCTGGGTCGATGGCGAGGACGGGGCGGCCGAAGACACCGTTTTCCGTGACCGCGGCTGAGCGGGCGGAGTTGGAGCGCGGGGCGCGGGCGGCGACCTCGACGCAGGCGTATGCGTTGCGGTGCCGGATCGTGCTGGCATGCGCGCAGCCGGGCGCGTT
>NZ_JBEZJL010000167.1:0-3637 GCF_040651755.1 Actinomadura sp. NPDC048394
CTGCCCGCCATCGCCGACATGGGCTTCGACGTCGTCTACCTCCCCCCCATCCACCCCATCGGCACCAGCCACCGCAAAGGACCCAACAACACCCTCGACGCCGGCCCCTACGACCCCGGCTCCCCCTGGGCCATCGGCTCACCCGACGGCGGCCACGACGCCATCCACCCCGACCTGGGCACCCTCGCCGACTTCGACGCCTTCGTCGCCTACGCCTCCGACCACGGCCTGGAAATCGCCCTCGACCTGGCCCTGCAATGCTCCCCCGACCACCCCTGGGTCACCCAGCACCCCGAATGGTTCACCACCCGCGCCGACGGCACCATCGCCTACGCCGAGAACCCGCCCAAGAAATACCAGGACATCTACCCCCTCAACTTCGACAACGACCCCGAAGGGCTGTACGCCGAAGTCCGCCGAGTGATCCGGCACTGGATGGACCACGGCGTGCGGATCTTCCGCGTCGACAACCCCCACACCAAACCCGTCAACTTCTGGGAACGCCTCCTGGCCGACATCCACCACACCGACCCCGACGTGCTGTTCCTCGCCGAAGCGTTCACCCGCCCGGCCATGATGCACACCCTGGCCAAGATCGGGTTCCACCAGTCCTACACCTACTTCACCTGGCGCAACTCCGCCGACGAACTCACCGACTACTTCACCGAACTCACCGGCCCCGCCGCCGCCTACATGCGCCCCAACGCCTTCACCAACACCCCCGACATCCTCAACGAATACCTCCAGCACGGCGGCCGCCCCGCTTTTGAGATCCGCGCCATCCTCGCCGCCCTCCTGTCCCCCACCTGGGGCATCTACTCCGGCTACGAACTGTGCGAGAACACCCCCGTCCGCCCCGGCAGCGAGGAATACCGCGACTCGGAGAAATACCAGTACCGCCCCCGCGACTGGGAAGCCGCCGACCGCGACAACACCACCATCGCCCCCCTCATCACCCAACTCAACACACTCCGGAAACTGCATCCGGCCTTGCAGCGGCTGCGCAATCTGCGCTTCCACCACGTCGACCAGCCCGAGTTGCTCGCCTTCTCCAAGCGGCACGGCGACGACGTGGTGCTGGCGGTCGTCAACCTCAACCCGCACCAGCCGCGCGAAGCGACGGTCCACCTCGACCTCACCGCGCTCGGCCTCCCGAACGACCCCGAGCGGTCGTTCACCGTCATCGACCAGCTCGACGACGCCACCTACACGTGGCGGCAGCGAACTACGTCCGGCTCGACCCGCACGCGCGTCCCGCGCACGTGTTCACGATCCAGCGGGACGAAGAGCGTCCGGCACCGAACGAAGAGCGCCCGGTCGCCGAGGACGGCGCCGAGCCCGCCGCGCCGTCCCGCGAGCGGGCGGGCCGGACGGGCACGGGCCGTCCCGTCCGCGACTCCCTGCGCGCCGCGCGCGATCGGCTGCGGCCGGGCGGGGCCTGAGCGAAGGGACGGGGCGGCCCGCTCGCATCGGCTCCGCGGTGGCGGACCCCGATGCCGGGGCGGCGGGAAGGCGGCCGGTCAGGCCGGTTCCGCGCCGAGCCGGCCGTCGACGGGACGGCAGGCGGTGAACACCGAGCCGAGCCCCTCGCGGTCGATGATCTCGCGGAGCCGGGCGGGCAGGCCGGGCAGCGACAGGCAGCCGCCCTCCGCGGCGACCCGCCAGCGGATGCCGAGCAGCACCGGCAGCGGGTCGCAGCGCACCCCGAGCCGGTCGCCCATCCGCACCATCAGGTGCCGCAGGTCGCCCTCGACCAGCGAGGTCAGCGTCTCGCCGAGGCGGCGGACGGTGACGGGGTCGAGCACCCCGGACAGCTCCACCACGGTGTGGTCGCCGTCGCCCGCCTCGGCCGTGGTGATCAGCAGTTCGGGCGGGGCGGCGGACGGTGTCGGCGCGAGTCCGGGGTCGGCGGGGTGCAGGGCCCGGATGGCGTCCAGCACGTGGCCGGTGTCGACGGTCGCGGTCCCGCCGGGCGCCACCGGCGCCGCGGTCGCCTCCGCGACGTCCTCGAACACCGGGACGAGGCTGGACAGGCCGGTGAGGTGCAGCGCGCGCCGCACCGGCGCGGCCGTCGCGGGCACCACGGCCCGCAGCGGGCAGCCGAGCAGCTGGGCGCGCGTCTCGGTGCGGGCGAGGAGCACCAGCCCGGACGCGTCCAGCAGGACCGAGTCGCCGAAGTCGACGACGACCCCCTTGCGGGGCCGGGCGGCGGGACGGGCGGCGGCGGGACGGTCAGGGGCGAGCTCGCCGGCGGCCAGTGCCAGCGCCCGGCACACGCCCTCCCTGATCCCGGCGTAGTTGCGCCAGCTGACCTGTGCGGGAAGCCGCAGCACGATGAACCCTCGCCGGGTGTCCGTCCGCAGGCCCGGCACGGTGGTGTCCTTCATCTGTCACATCCCGATCGGGGTACGCGCGGCGGCACGGGCCGGAGCGGACCCGCCGGTGGTCGGCCGTACGGGGGCGGGCGCGGCGGCGGCCCGGCCCGGCGGCACCGGGGCGCGCTCCCCGTCCGGATACGGCGGCCGCGCGCCGCGGACGACGCCCGTGAGCCGGGACGCCGCGAGGCGCTCGATGGTCCGGGCGTCGGGCCGCATCCCGAGATGGGTGCAGCAGCACCACAGGTCGTCCACGCAACGGCGCACGTTCTCGGCCGGAATGTCGGCGAAGCGAACGCGCAGCCGCGCCACGAGGTCATCGCGCGTCGGTACGACCGATGGCGACATCTCCCAGCGCTCCACTGTCCCTCCGATCGCTTTGGACGAGACGAGGACATCGCCCGTCCGGGCTGGTCGTCAGCTGCCCGCGCGGCAGGTTCCGAGCTTGGAAGGGACCTACCCGGGGCCTGCGGCGGAAACGGCGCCGACCCTAAAGATCCGGGCATGACACGCCTGCCGCGCGGCAAGTCCTCCCCCCGGTTCGGGAGCACGTGCGGCGAGCACCGGAGCGGCGGCTTGATTACGGAGAGTACTGAGATTTTTACGGATGGTTGCCTGTCGCGCACGCACCCGCGACGGACGGCGGGAATTGCAGAGCTAGATGTCGCCGACACTCCGGGATGGCCCATGCACGCCCAGCCGAAGTACTTCACCTGCAGCACGTCCGGCCAGGTCGCCGACCCGGAGGCCGATCCCGCGCTCCTCCGCGGCACGCTCGGGGCGGAGCGGGCCGCGCCGGCGGCGGGGGCCGTCCCAGACCCGTTCGCCGAGGACGCTCCGCACACGCCGCACTGGTTCAAGACCGCGGTGTTCTACGAGGTGTCGGTGCGCGGGTTCTGCGATTCCAACAATGACGGCTACGGCGATCTGCGCGGCCTGATCTCCAAACTCGACCACCTCGAATGGCTGGGTGTCGACTGCCTGTGGCTGCTGCCGATCTACCAGTCACCGCTGAAGGACGGCGGCTACGACATCGCGAACTACACCGAGATCCTCCCGGACTTCGGCGAGCTCGGCGATTTCGTCGAGCTGATCGAGGAGTCGCACGCCCGCGGGATCAGGGTCATCGCCGATCTGGTCATGAACCACACCTCGGACCGCCACCCGTGGTTCCAGGCGTCGCGGACGGATCCGGACGGGCCGTTCGGCGACTTCTACATGTGGAACGACACCGACGACAAATACCCCGACGCCCGCATCAT
>NZ_JBEZJL010000168.1:0-3519 GCF_040651755.1 Actinomadura sp. NPDC048394
AGGCTGTTTCGCGCGGAGCGCTAGCGGAGCGGGAAACAGCCTGCCGACCGTGACGGGGGTTTTAGGGGGTCGTCCCCCTAATCTTCGAAAGCCTCCGGCGGGGGGCAGGAGCAGACGAGGTTGCGGTCGCCGTAGGCCTGGTCGATGCGGCGGACCGGCGGCCAGTACTTGGTCTCGCGGAGGGCGGGGACGGGGTAGGCGGCCTCGTCGCGGGTGTAGGCGTGCTTCCAGTCGTCGGAGACGAGGCAGGCGGCGGTGTGCGGGGCGTTCTTGAGGGGGTTGTCCTCGCGGTCGTAACCGCCGTCGGCGACGCGCTGGATCTCCCGGCGGATCTCGATCATGGCGTCGCAGAACCGGTCGAGCTCGGCGAGGTCCTCGGACTCGGTGGGCTCGATCATCAGGGTGCCGGCGACGGGGAAGGAGAGCGTCGGGGCGTGGAAGCCGTAGTCGATGAGGCGCTTGGCGACGTCCTCGGCGGTGATCCCGGTCTCCTTGGTGATCTTGCGGAGGTCCGCGATGCACTCGTGCGCGACGAGGCCGTTGCGGCCGGTGTAGAGGATCGGATAGTGCGGGCCGAGGCGGGCGGCGAGGTAGTTCGCGCCGATGATGGCGCCCTCGGTGGCGGCGCGCAGGCCGTCCGGGCCCATCATCGCGATGTACGCCCAGGAGATCGGCAGGATGCCCGCCGAGCCCCACGGGGCGGCGGAGATCGGGCCGACGCCGGTGCCGGCGGGGCCGGCCTCCTCGCGCAGCGGGTGGTTCGGCAGGAACGGGGCGAGGTGCTCGCGGACGCCGATGGGGCCGACGCCGGGGCCGCCGCCGCCGTGCGGGATGCAGAACGTCTTGTGCAGGTTGAGGTGCGAGACGTCGGAGCCGAACTCGCCGGGGCGGGCGAGGCCGACGAGCGCGTTGAGGTTGGCGCCGTCGACGTAGACCTGCCCGCCCGCCGCGTGGACGGCGGCGCACACGTCGGTGATCGACTCCTCGAACACGCCGTGCGTGGACGGGTACGTCACCATGATCGCGGCGAGCCGGTCGCCGTGCTTGGCGATCTTGGCGTGCAGGTCGTCGAGATCGACGTTGCCGCCCTCGTCGCACTTGACGACGACGACGCGCATCCCGGCCATGACGGCGCTGGCGGCGTTGGTGCCGTGCGCCGAGGACGGGATGAGGCAGACGTCGCGGTGCTCGTCGCCGCGGGAGGCGTGGTAGCCGCGGATGGCGAGGAGCCCGGCCAGCTCGCCCTGCGATCCGGCGTTGGGCTGGACGGACACCTTGGCGTATCCGGTGATCTCGGCGAGCGCGTCCTCCAGCTCGCCGATCAGCTCGACGTACCCGGCGGCCTGGTCGATGGGCGCGAACGGGTGGACGTTCGCGAACTCCGGCCAGGTGATCGGCTCCATCTCGGCGGTGGCGTTCAGCTTCATCGTGCAGGAGCCGAGCGGGATCATCGAGCGGTCGAGGGCGATGTCCTTGTCCTGCAGCTTGCGCAGGTAGCGGAGCATCGCGGTCTCGGAGCGGTGCGCGTGGAACACCGGGTGGGTCAGGTAGGGGCTCTCGCGGCGCAGGCCGTCCGGGACGGCCTCCTGCGCGCCGGCGGTCTCGGTGGGCACCCCGAACGCCTCGAGGACGGCGGTAACGTGCTCGGGCAGCGTCGTCTCGTCGCAGGCGACGGCGACGTGGTCGGGTCCGTCCGGGCGCAGGTTGATGCCGCGCTCGCGGGCGGCCTCGACGACCTCGGCGGCCCGGCCCGGGACCTTCGCCAGGACGGTGTCGAAGAACGCGCCGTGGACGACCTCGACGCCGCCGGCGCGCAGGCCCGCGGCGATCTCGGCGGCGCGGCGGTGCGTCCGCTGGGCGATCGCGGCGAGCCCCTCGGGGCCGTGGTACACGGCGTACATGCTCGCCATGACGGCGAGGAGGACCTGCGCGGTGCAGATGTTGCTGGTGGCCTTCTCGCGGCGGATGTGCTGCTCGCGGGTCTGCAGGGCGAGGCGGTACGCGGTGGCGCCGTCGGCGTCGACGGACACGCCGACGAGGCGTCCGGGCAGCTGCCGCTGGATGCCCTCGCCGACCGCCATGTAGCCGGCATGCGGGCCGCCGAACCCGTAGGGGACGCCGAACCGCTGTGCGGAGCCCACGGCGATGTCGGCGCCGGACTCCCCCGGCGGCCGCAGCAGCGTCAGGGCGAGCAGGTCGGCGGCGACGACGACCTTGGCGCCGCGCTCGTGCGCCTGCGCGGTGAGCGGCTCCAGGTCGCGGACGGCGCCGGACGCGCCGGGGTACTGGAGCAGGACGCCGAAGAAGTCGCCGTCGGGCAGCCCTTCGGACAGGTCGGCGACGGCGACCTCGATGCCGAGCGGGACAGCGCGGGTGCGCACGACCTCGATCGTCTGCGGGAGCGCGTCGGCGTCCACGAGGAACGTCCCGGGCTCCTTGCGCTTCGACACCCGGTGCGCGAGCGCCATCGCCTCGGCGGCGGCGGTGCCCTCGTCCAGCATGGACGCGTTGGCGACCGGGAGGCCCGTCAGGTCGGACACGACCGTCTGGAAGTTCAGCAGCGCCTCGAGCCGGCCCTGCGAGATCTCCGGCTGGTACGGGGTGTAGGCGGTGTACCAGCCCGGGTTCTCCAGCACGTTGCGCAGGATCACGCCCGGCGTGATCGTCCCGTGGTAGCCGAGGCCGATCATCGAGGTGAGGACGGTGTTGCGGGACGCCAGCTCGCGCAGCCGGGCCAGCGCGGCGGTCTCGCTCAGCGCGGGCGGCAGCTCCAGCGGCCGGGACGTGCGGATCGCGGCCGGGACTGCGTCGTCGATCAGCGCCTCGGCGCCGGAGTAGCCGATGGCCGCCAGCATCCGGGCCCGCTCGTCCGGGGACGGGCCGACGTGCCGGTCGGCGAACGTGGAACGGGGGTGCTGCGGCGAGGCCACGGGGGCGAAGAACTGGGCGGTCATGGAGAGCCTCCTGGCTGCTGCGGTCGCTCAGGGCCGCCGCCGGCAACGGGCCGGCGGCCGGTCTCCCCCTCTGTCATCGGCACCTGAGAGCTTCCCCCGCCAGGCGGGATTTCCCCTTCGGTGAGCCGCCCCTCCCCGGTCAGGGGGATCGGCGCCTGCTTTCCAGAGGTGCCTCGCCCGCGCGGTCCTTTTGCCTGAGAGGTTCCGGGGAGGTTGCCCCTTCGGCGCCCCACGCTGGCCGCATGGGGTCTCTCCCGCGCAGGGTCGACGGCATGTCCGGAACAAACCCTACCCAACCTTCCGCCCGGCGATCGTCGGGCGCCCCCGCGAACCGTCGCATCGCCGGCGCCGGCCGCCGCGCGGAGCCGGGGTGATGGACGGTCCGGGCATGTACCGGCAAGTACGATGTGCACAGCTCACCGGGGCGGCCGCGGGCCGGGCGCGCCCACCGGGCGGACGGGGCGCCGCGCCGTCCGCACGGCGGCCCGGGGGGCGCCGGGGGACGGCGCGCCCCCGGCCCGGGGTCGGTGATCAGGTTGGGGGGGGGTGAGGGGGGGGGGAGGGC
>NZ_JBEZJL010000169.1:0-3429 GCF_040651755.1 Actinomadura sp. NPDC048394
GGTGTCGTGATCGGGGGGTGAGGGCGTGGCTGGGCGGTCGGTTTCGGGTGGGCCCCTGCGGGGGGGCGGGCCCTTCAACGTTCGGGTCTTGGTCAGTCGCCGTTGCCGAAGCCGGGGAACTGGGGGATCCCGGTCGTCGGGGAGCCCGTCGGGTTCGGGGTCGGCGAGGGCTGCTGCGCCACGTAGATGATCACCGTGTCGCCGGGCGCCACCGTGGCGTCCTGGCCAGGCGACTGGTCGTAGACGAAGCCCGTCGCGACCTGCTTGTCCGGCGGCGGCGTGCCCTCCTGCACCTTGCACTTCAGGCCGAGGCTCTCCAGCTTCGCGCAGGCGGCCCGCTTGCTGCTGTTGAACAGCGCCGGGACCTTCAGGTTGCTCGGGCCGTTGGAGATCACGACGGTCACCGTCGAGCGCGGCTTCACCTGCGTGCCCGCCGTCGGGTCGGTGCTGATCACGCTGAGCCGCGGGACGCTGTCGCTCGTCTGCACCGACTTCTCGACCTTGAAGCCCTTCTCCTCCAGCATGTTCTTGGCGACCCCGTACGGCTTGCCGGTCACGTCCGGGACCGCGACCTTCGGCACCGGCTTCGAGCCCTTGGAGATCAGCAGGACGACCGACGCGCCCTTGTCCAGGCTGGACCCCGGCTTCGGCGTCGAGGTGATCACCGAACCCTTGTCGACATCGTCGCTGTAGTCGGTCTGCGGCGTGCCGACCTTGAAGCCGAGCTTGGTGAGCTGCGCCGACGCGGTCTTCGCGTCCTGCCCGACGATCGACGTCGGGATGGCGATCTTGTCGTCGCCGCCCCCGCCGCCGCTCATCATCCAGCCGATCAGCGCCGCGCCGCCGATGAAGACCACGGCGAGCGCGATCCACAGCGCCGCCTTCTTCCCGGCGCCGCCGCGGTGCTCGAGATCCTCGTCATAGTGGACGGGCGGCAGGGTGTAGTCGTCCGCCGGCCGCTGCACCTGCGTGTGCGCGCCGCCGCCCGGGTAGCCGCCCATGACCTGCGTGCCCTGCGGCTGCCCGCCCATGAGCATGGTGGACGCCGCCGTCGACGCCACCGGCTGGCCCTGCAGGACCCGCTGGATCTCCTGCCGGAACTCCGTCGCGTTCTGGTAGCGGTGGTCCGGGTCCTTCGCCATCGCCTTCAGGACGATCGCGTCCGCCCACTGCGGGATGTTCGCGTCGACCTGCGACGGCGGGACCGGCTCCTCCCGGACGTGCTGGTAGGCGATCGCGACCGGCGAGTCGCCCGTGAACGGCGGGCGGCCGGTCAGCAGCTCGTACAGCACGCAGCCGGTGGAGTAGATGTCGCTGCGGGCGTCGACCCGCTTGGCCTGCGCCTGCTCCGGCGACAGGTACTGGGCCGTGCCGATCACCTGGGCGGTCTGCGTCATCGTGGCGGCCGAGTCCGCCATGGCCCGGGCGATGCCGAAGTCCATGACCTTGACCTCGTGCTGCCGGGTGAGCATCACGTTCGCCGGCTTGATGTCGCGGTGCACGATCCCGCCGCGGTGGCTGTAGTCCAGCGCGCGCAGGATCCCGTCGGTGATCTCCAGCGCCTTCTCGGGGAGCAGCGCGCGGTTCTCCCGCAGCAGGTCGCGCAGCGTGCTCCCGTCGACGTACTCCATCACGATGTAGGGGATCGGGGTGTCGCCGATCATGTCCTCGCCGGTGTCGTACACGGCGATGACGGAGGGATGGTTCAGCGACGCGGCCGACTGGGCCTCGCGCCGGAACCGGGCCTGGAACGTGGGGTCGCGCGCCAGGTCGGAGCGCAGGGTCTTGACCGCGACCACGCGATCCAGCCGCAGGTCACGGGCACGGTAGACCTCGGCCATGCCGCCGCGCCCGATCACCGTGTCGAGCTCGTAGCGGCCGCCGAGCAGCCGAGGTTGACTCATATGTGCACTTTCCCTCGTACGTCTACACCTTGTGGTCCGAACTTAGCTCCCCGCTCTGCGTGGGCGAGGGATCCGGGCTCGGAGTTGACGGAGTCGTGGTGCTCGCCGTCGGTGTCGGTGTTGGCTCAGGGGCGGTGGGAGTCGCCCGGGACGGTTTCGTGGTCGGCTTGTGCGAAGGAGACGCGTGGCGGCTCCGTGGCGTTGACGGACGGATCCTATGCGTCCGGTGCGGCCGGGTGACAGCCGGTGTGGGGGTCTGTGTCCGGTCCGCGGATGGTCTGCCGGGATCAGTGGCCGGAACGTCGACGCTGTCACCGCCGACCGGGCTCATCACGGGGGCCCGCGGCGCGTCCCGCCGGTCGCGGGCCGCACCCGACGCGCCCTTCCACAGCGAGCCGGCGACGATGGCTCCCACCACCAGCAGCACGGCGGCGACCGAGGTGAACGCCAGTACCGTGCGCCGTTGCGCGGTCACTGTCCCGGTGGTGAGGTTATCCTCCGCACCGTCTGCGTCAAATCCCGACAAAGCGGATGATCGCGAAGTCCGTTCCGGAGCGGGCCCCGTGCGCAGCGGCGCCGCCAGCGGATCGACGACCTCCGGGCGCCCCGCGGCGGCCCGGCCGTCCCGCGACCGGCGGCCCGTGCTCAGCGACCGGCGGATCGCGAGGGCCCGGTCCGCGACCGCCGTCGCCCCGTCCGGACGGTCCGCCGGGTCCTTCGCCAGCATCTCCATGATCAGCGCCCGGGCCGGCGCCGGCACCCGCGCCGGCAGCTCCGGCGGCGCGTCCCGCACGTGCTTGAGCGCCACCTCCACCGGCGTCCGCCCGTCGAACGGCGGCTCCCCGGCGAGGCACTCGTAGGCCACCACGCCCAGCGAGTACAGGTCCGCGGCCGTCGTGATCCCGCTCGCCGACGCCTGCTCCGGCGAGATGTAGTGCGCCGTCCCCATGACCATCCCGGTCGCGGTCTGCGACGCCGCCGCCAGCCGCCGGGCGATCCCGAAGTCGGTGATCTTCAGGGTGCCGTCCGGCGACACCATCAGGTTCGCCGGCTTGACGTCCCGGTGCACGATCCCCGCCTCGTGCGCCACCGCCAGGGCCCGGCCCGCCTGGACCAGCAGGTCCAGCACGGCCTCCACCGGCAGCCCGCCGTCGCGGACGAGGATCTCGTCCAGCGGCTCGCCCGGCACCAGCTCCATCACCAGGAACGTGCGGCCGTTCTGCTCGCCGTAGTCGAACGCCTGCGCGATCCCCGTGTGCTGCAGGCCCGCCGCGAACCGCGCCTCCGACTCGAACCGGGCCCGCGCCGACACGTCCCCGCCGAGCTCCAGCCGCAGCAGCTTCACCGCGACCGGACGGCCCAGCGACTCGTCCCGGGCCCGCCAGACCTCGCCCATCCCGCCGACGGCCAGCCGCTCCAGCAGCCGGTAACGGTCTTTCAGGACGAGGCCCGCGCTCACTTCTTCAACACCTGGCGCATGATCGCCGCGGCGATCGGGCCCGCGCCGGTCGCGCCGAAGCCGTCG
>NZ_JBEZJL010000170.1:0-3399 GCF_040651755.1 Actinomadura sp. NPDC048394
CGCCAATGACGCCACGCTCGTGGTGACCGACGACTACGCTTCGAGCCGGCATGCCCGACTTTATGCGCAGGACGGTCAGTGGATCGTGGAAGATCTCGGCTCGACCAATGGCACATATCTCGGACGCACGAAGGTGACCCGGCCGATGCCGGTGCCCCCCGGCGTACCGGTCCGTATCGGCAAGACCGTGATCGAGCTGCGCAAATGACACTGGGAATCCGCTACGCCGCGCGCTCCGACGTCGGCATGCTGCGCGAGGGCAACGAGGACTCGGCGTACGCGGGGGCGCACCTGCTCGCGGTGGCCGACGGGATGGGCGGGCACGTCGGCGGCGAGATCGCCAGTGCCGCCGCGATCGACGCGCTGCGCGGGCTGGACAAGGACCTGCCCGCGAACGAGCTGCTGGCCGCGCTCGAGCACACGGTGAAGACGGCCAACGACAACCTGCACCGCATCGTGGAGTCCGACCCGGCCCTGCAGGGCATGGGGACGACGCTGACGGCGATGCTGTGGGCGGGCAACCAGGTCGCGCTGGTCCACATCGGGGACTCGCGCGCCTACCTGCTGCGCGACGGCAGCCTCTTCCAGATCACGCACGACCACACGCTGGTGCAGTCGCTGGTGGACGAGGGCCGGATCAGCCCGGACGAGGCGGCGACGCACCCGCAGCGGTCGCTGCTGCTGCGCGCGCTGGACGGCCGCGGCGAGGTCGACCCGGACCTGTCGCTGCGGGAGGCGAAGGTCGGCGACCGCTACCTGCTGTGCTCGGACGGCCTGTCCGGCGTGGTGACGGCCGAGACGATCTTCCAGGTGCTGACGGACGTGGACGAGCCGGAGCAGGCCGTCCGGCAGCTGATCGACCTGGCGAACCGGGGCGGCGGGCCGGACAACATCACCTGCGTGGTCGCGGACGTGGTGGACCTGGAGCGGCATCCGCCGACGGGCGGTCCGGGGCACGCGGTGGGCGCGGCGGCGAACGCGGCGCCGCCGGAGCCGCCGGGCGGCGGGACGGGCCCGAACGTCACGGTGGCGGACACCCCGGCGGGGCGGGCGGCGCAGCTGCGGGACACGATGCCGCAGCCGCCGGTCGCGGTGGACGAGATGCCGCCGCCGGCGCCGATGCCGATGAACGAGCCGATGGCGGGGCCGCCCGGGGCGATGCCGCAGGGCATGCAGGAGCCGATGGCGGCGCCGCAGCGGCGGCGCGGCGGGGGCGCGCGCCGGTGGACGTGGCTGATCGTGGTGGCGGGCGTCGTCGTGGTGGCCGTGGTGGCGGGCGGTTTCGTGCTGGTGCAGAACGTCCGGAACGGCTACTACATCGGCTCGGAGGGCGGGAAGGTCGTCCTGTACCGGGGGACGACGCAGAAGGTGCCGGGGATCAGCCTGTCCCGGAAGGCCGACAAGCAGCCGAACCCGCCGATCCTCGTCGCGGACCTCCCGCTGGACCTGCAGGCGCAGGTGAAGGGCACCTACACGGTGTCGGGGCCGTCCGCGCTGGACGATCTGAAGAACCGGGTGTGCAAGTACGTCCTGACCGAGGAGGCCGGCAAGGTCGTCGTCGTCAAGGGGCAGGGCCAGCGCAACTGCCAGGAGAAGAAGATCACCAACAGCGACATCCCGCTGAGCGAGCTGCCGACGTCGGACGCGACCGCGGTGACGAAGGGCGGTCTCGCGTTCATCGGGCAGCAGGCGGCCGAGGCGAAGCTGAGGGAGCTCGGCGCCCGCCGCGACGCGTGCAAGGGGAGCAACCCGACCATCAAGGACTGCCCCTCCGACGGGGGTAGCCATAGATGAACTCGCTCGGGGAGCAGATCAGGGCGGTCCTGCCCTACCAGCGGCGGAACGCGGCGTCGTTCGCGCTGCTGGCGTTCGCGATGGTGCTGACGCTGTCGGCGTTCGCGGAGGTCGGGCTGGCCCGTGACGGGCACATCCCCGCGGGGCTGTTCACCATCGGCGGCGGCCTGGTGGTGCTCGCGCTCGCCGCCTACTTCGTGCAGGCGAAGTTCCTGCCGTACGCCGACCCGCTGCTGCTGCCGCTGGCGGTGGCGCTGAACGGGCTCGGGCTGGCGATGATCTACCGGCTCGACCTGGACACCAGCGACACCAAGAAGGCCGCGCAGCTGGCCGGCAAGAAGCTGATCAAGGATGCGGCGGACGCGCCGGGCCAGCTGCTGTGGACGTTCGTCGGGATCGGGCTGTTCGTGGCCGCGGTCCTGATCATGCGGGACACCACCAAGACCGACGCGCCGCTGTCGTTCACGCCGAAGACCGCGCAGCGCTACACGTACCTGACCGGCCTGATCGCGATCATCCTCCTGCTGCTGCCGATCGTGCCGGGCATCGGCGCGGAGATCAACGGCGCGCGGGTGTGGATCCACGTCGGGCCGCTGTCGGTGCAGCCGGGCGAGTTCGCCAAGCTGCTGCTGGTGGTGTTCTTCGCCGGGTACCTGGTGAACAAGCGGCAGGCGATGTCGCTGATCGGCAAGAAGATCGGCCCGTTCAGCCTGCCGCGCGCCCGCGACCTCGGCCCGATCGTCGTGATCTGGTTCTTCTGCCTGGGCGTGCTGTTCATGCAGAAGGACCTCGGCACGGCGCTGCTGTTCTTCGGCCTGTTCGTGTCGATGCTGTACATCGCGACGCAGCGGGTGTCGTGGGTGGCGATCGGCGTCGGGCTGCTGGCGGTCGGCGTGCTCGTCGCGACGCAGCTGCCGTTCATGGCGCACGTCAACCAGCGCATCGACATCTGGCAGAACCCGAAGCCGTACTTCGACGGCGGCTGCCTGCTGGACAGCGGCAGGGTCGTCCCGGTCAACCCGGACACGACGATCTACAAGAAGGAGAAGGCCGCGGGCAGCGGCTACCCGGGCTTCACGGCCTGCGCGAAGCTCGGCGGCGAGTACTCCGACAGCCGGCAGCTGATGATGGGGCTGTTCGCGCTCGGCGAGGGCGGGGTGCTCGGCACGGGGCTCGGGCAGGGCCAGCCGTGGCAGACGCCGCTGTCGTTCAGCGACTTCATCTTCGACTCGATGGGCGAGGAGCTCGGGCTGACCGGGCTCATGGCGCTGCTGCTCGTCTACGCCTTAATCGTGCAGCGCGGCATGAAGACCGCCGTGGCCGCGCGGGACCCGTACCTGAAGCTGTTCGCGGGCGGCGTCTCGTTCGTGCTGGGCCTGCAGGTCTTCGTGATCGTCGGCGGGGTGACCAAGCTGATCCCGCTGACCGGTCTGACCACGCCGTTCCTGTCGCAGGGCGGTTCGTCGCTGATGGCGAACTGGATCCTGATCGCGATCCTGGTGCGGATGAGCCACGACGCGCGCAAGCCCGCCCCGCAGGCCATCCAGGACGAGGGCATGACCCAGATCGTGAGCACGAGGTGATCTCCGCTCCATGAACATGGAC
>NZ_JBEZJL010000171.1:0-3106 GCF_040651755.1 Actinomadura sp. NPDC048394
CAGGACCTTCAGCAAGCCCTATCCTCCCAGTTCAGGAGCACTTTTCTCATGTCAACGACCAGCCGGAATCAATCCGCCATGAAAGCGCGAGGCTAAAGCCCATCATCCGGTAATGCTTCGTCTCGGCATGTGCGGGACGAACGACAACGAGAGCGAGGGAAGGGTCATGGTCCTCGACATCGAGCCGCCGAGCAGCCAGGAGCACTTCTGCCATTGGGTGCGTACAACGATCTACGACCACCGGCTATCACGGATGGGGGCGTCGGCGTGGTCGAAGTCCTGGCGATGACCCGCGGCCGCCTCCGCGAGTACGGGGTGCTGGGCGGAGGTTGGGCGGCGCTCGCGGCCCTTTTCGTGATGACCATTTCGACCTGGCCGACGGACGACACGGACCCGAAGGAACCGCCTTTTCAGGCGGGCAGCGGGGGGTGGGGCCTGAGCACACTGGCGGTGGTGGCCGTGATCGGGCTGATGACGGCCGTGGCGGTCAAGGATGTGCGCGCCACCCGGCGCGATGGCTCGCTCCGGCCGATGCGGGGTCCTGGCCTCGACGTGGCGTTGGGCACGTGCGCATGGTTTCTCGGCGGCCTGTCCTGCCTTCTCGCCTTCTTCTACACCCAGGCGGACGTCTGCGGCGGAGAAGCATTCCAGACGTTCGGCTGTCTGAACCGACCGGGTCCGCTTCTCGATGCGTTCGGCCTGGTGTGCGCCGCGTCGGCGACTCCCGCGCTGGTCGTCCTGACGATGCCGGCCAACCGGACGCGCCTCACCCGGTGGCTGGCGCCGGCGCTCATCCTCGGCCTGTACTTGCTGGCCCTCCGCATGTGGGTGCCTCATGTGGGCCTGGGAGTCCCGTCCCGCGACGACCCGATGCCCTGAGCACGCGAACGCGCCGATGACACTGGTCGCCTTCCTCAACAGGTACCTGCCCGCGCTCCTCAGCGGCGACCCCGAGGGGCCCGCGATCGGCGCCAGACCCACCAGGCCACAACGATCAAGGCGAGATCGGCCACCGCGGCCAGCGAGACGAGTCCGGCGACCATCCCCCAGGCTCCCTGCACGATCGGCTCGACGCTGGTGAAGTGGAAGCGAACCACCGAGTCCTGCGCGTGCGGGCGGTTGATCCAAAGTGCCTGGGTCCGCGCTTGATCTCCGAGGCGGCTGATCGACGGCGGAGGCGGGATGGTGGCGGTTCCAAGAGAAGGCAGCACGCCCGATGAGGTTCAGCGGGCTCTGCGTGCGCTGGAGGAGCAAATGCAAGCGGCACAGTCGGCAGTAAGTACAGGTCTCGTCGGGGCCGGGGGGAGGAAGGTGGGGGAAGAACAGCGGCTACGCCGCACGCCCAAGCCATCACCGGGGACAGGACCCCGCGCGCGAAGAGGCCGACGCCGTCAACGACGAGGCAAAGAAGGATGGGACTGGATGGGCCACCGGTGTCGCCGTCGTTGGAGTGCATCGTTGCAGCCGAGTTACGTCGGTTCTGGTGGTCACGGGGTCGCGCCGCGATCAGAACGATCCGGGGGGCCTGAACGAGCCCGCGATATTGACCGTAGAGCGCGGTTCCGGTTGCGGTTCAGGTGGCCGTACGGGTCAGGGTTGCCGTGGCCGACTTCGACAACCAGGGTGCGGGCAGCCTTGTCGTGCAGCGTCTGCCTGTCGCGATCCCAGAGCAGCCAAGCCACGTCAATTAGTGCGCCAACTCCAACGGTGACGAACGAGAGGATCATTGTGAACCCCAGTCGCCACGCCGCCCTCCCGAATCCGATCTGCTTGGAATCGCTACGGCTGATGATCTGGATGCCCAGAGCCATCTTCCCGGGTGTCTGGCCCCACAGGCCGTTGCACAGCCAGTGATAAAGAACGGTGAGAACGAACGCTGTAATCCAGAGCTTTCTGCTGTCGTACCCGTTCCCCGGCTCGGTGAAGGAGACCTTCACGAAGGCCCAAAACAGTGCCCAGAGCGTAAAGCCGTCGATGATGTGGGCGATCAGACGCCGCGTGCCGCTCGCCCGTTTGAGCCTTGTTGCCATGACATGGACTGTCGCGGCTTCCCCCCGAACGGCAAGCTGTGACGGTACGGATGTTGGTCACCATCAACCGGTGACCATTCACGCACCGGGTGTTACGGCAACCGGGATCGGCCGCGCGGAACAATCATGGAACGGACGGCCCCGTTCATGCTGGGCCACCCGTTCGCAGATCAGGATCTAGCTACTCGTCTCCTTGGTCACTCCACCCTGCGGAGCGGCAGATCGTCTGGCGTGCCCGTTGCGTGCCCGATGGGGAGGTGATCAAGGGGGGCTCACGGTCACTTGCGGGGAGATCTCCGAGGAGGCCCAGGTCAGCGGGTCGCCAGGTCGGGCGATGGGTTCATGATCGGCTTTGCAAGCCGGGTGTCGTGCAGCGCCGCAGGGCACATCCAGGGCACATGACCGCACGAGGAAGCGCGAGACGCCGAGAACCGTCGAGGGGTCAACCACAGGTTGGAACGGGGATCGGGCGTTCTGCTGCAGGTGGGCTTGATCGCAGAGGGATACAAGTTCGAGTCGAGGGCTCAGACTGAGCCTTTTCCAGGGGCAGTTCCGTGTGCGCTGATCACAGCGTGATCGCGGGCGGCGTGGGCGGTGTCGGACGTCAAGAAGCCCCTGGTAGGACGGTTGGTCTCTCACAACGTCCCGTCCCCACCAGAGGCTTCACGTGCTTTTGTACCGTGCTTCATTGCCGTTGTCGCGCCGGACGCTGACCTACGCCACCGGTGTCGTCCGCCGCCACCGCCAGGCCCTCGGCAGCAAGGGCCGGTGCCTGCCCCCGGGCATGCAGGCTCTGATGACCCTGGTCTACCTGCGCAAGGGCGAGACCTACGCCGAGCTGGGCGCCGGATTCGGCGTGTCGACCACCACCGCGTGGCGCTATGTCAACGAGGCCGTCGACCTGCTCGCCGCCCGATCGCCCAGACTCGGCTCCGTCCTGGCCAAAGCGGTCAAAGCCGGGCTGCCCTACCTGGTCCTGGGCGGCACCCTGGTCTCGATCGACCGGGTCGCCGCCGACCGGCCCCACTACTCGGGAAAGCATCGCCGCCACGGCATGAACCTCCAGGTCATCGCCG
>NZ_JBEZJL010000172.1:0-2720 GCF_040651755.1 Actinomadura sp. NPDC048394
GCAGCGCCCGCCGCGACACCGCCGTGCGGTGCCCGTGGTGCTGGAAGTACTCGCGGATGCGGGCGTCGTCGCGCTCCCGCACGGGCGGCGCGCCGCAGGCCGCCGGTCATTCGATGACGAGGTCGACGGGGATGTTGCCGCGGGTGGCGTTGGAGTAGGGGCAGACCTGGTGGGCCTGCTCGACGAGCTCGCGGCCGTTCTCCAGGCCGTCGGGGAGCTCGACGCGCAGGACGACGCTGAGGCCGAAGCCCTTCTCGACGCTGCCGCCGATGCCGACCTCGGCGGTGACGGAGACGTCGCGGACGTCGGTGCGGGTGGCGCGGGCGACGGCGCCGAGGGCGCTGGCGAAGCAGGCGGCGTAGCCGGCGGCGAACAGCTGCTCGGGGTTGGTGCCGTCGCCGCTGCCGCCCATCTCGCGGGGCGGGGCGAGGGCGAGGTCGAGGCGGCCGTCGGAGCTGACGGCGCGCCCGTCGCGGCCGTTGGCGGTGGCGACGGCGGTGTAGTGGACGTCCATGCCGGTCCCTTCGATCGATTGCACCCAATTCAATTGGACACATCTAAAGAGGGTCCAGTGCGGAGACCTACAAACTTCCAAGGGTCGAACTTGTAACGGCCCACCACCGCCGGGGCGGGGGCGGTCGCCATAGCGTTCTCGGACATGGACCCAGAACGCGTTGTCTATCCCCTGATGAAGTACGTCGTTCTCGGACCCGCGATGCGGGTGGCCTTCCTCCCCCGGGTGAGCGGCCTGCGGAACGTCCCGCGGACGGGGCCGGTGATCCTCGCGGCCAACCACCTGGCGTTCATCGACTCGTTCGTGCTGCCGCTGATCGTGCCCCGCCGGGTCCACTTCCTGGGCAAGCACGAGTACTTCACCGGGACGGGCGTGAAGGGCCAGGCGACCGCCACGTTCTTCCGCGGCGTCGGCGCGATCGCGGTGGACCGGTCGGGGGGCCGGGCCGCGCTCGACGCGCTCGACACCTGCGCGGCCGTGCTGGAGCGCGGCGACGTCTTCGCGATCCACCCCGAGGGCACCCGGTCGCCGGACGGGCGGCTCTACCGGGGCCGGACGGGCGTGGCGCGGCTGGCGATGCGCACCGGCGCGCCGGTCGTCCCGGTGGCGATCAAGGGCACCGACCGGGTGCAGCCGCGCGGGCAGGTCGTCCCGAAGCCGGGCCGGATCGAGGTGCGGATCGGCGCGCCGATGCGGTTCGCGGGGCGCGACGAGGGGATGCCGCGCGGCAAGGTCGCCCGGGTCGTCACCGACGAGATCATGGACGCGATCCAGCACCTGTCGGGCCAGGAGTACGTGGACGACTACGCGCCGCGTCCCGCCGACACCCCCTGAAAACCGGTCGTGGCGCCGGCCCGGGCGCCGGTACGGTCCCGGTCCATGGACGAGCGGTTCGGACGGTACCTCAACGTCGTCGACGTCGAGGCGACGTGCTGGGAGCACAGGGCGCCCGGGCAGGTGCACGAGATCATCGAGATCGGGCTGTGCGTCGTCGACCTGGAGGAGCGGCGGCGCGTCGCGAAGCACCGCGTCCTGGTGCGGCCGGAGCGGTCGGCGGTCAGCGCGTTCTGCACAGAGCTGACCGGGCTGACGCAGGACGAGGTGGACGGCGGGATCCCCTTCGCCGAGGCGTGCGCGCTGCTGGAGCGCGAGCACCGGTCCCATTTCCGGGCGTGGGCGAGCTGGGGCGACTACGACCGCAAGCAGTTCGAGCGGCAGTGCGCCGGGGGCGTCCGGTACCCGTTCGGGCGGCGGCACACCAACGCCAAGGCCGCCTACTCCGCCGCGCACGCGCTGCCGCGCAGGCTGGGCATGGCGGGGGCGCTGCGGCACGCGGGGCTGCCGCTGGAGGGCCGGCACCACTCCGGGGCCGACGACGCGTGGAACATCGGCGCGCTCGTCCTCGACATCGTGGAGCGCGGCGCCTGGCCGGACGGCACCGGTAGGACGGGCGTGACCGGCGGGGCGGCGGGGGCCGGTGGGGCGGCGGACCGCTGAGGCGGGGGTTTGAGCGCGGGGCCCAGGGCACGTGTCAAGGAGACGGACGCCGGAGACGACGGAGACGCGACATGGACATCAGCCTGGACCTCCTGCTCCCCCGGGAGACGGCGAGCGTCCCCGCGACGCGCAAGATCCTCGACGCGTCGCTGCAGGCCCTGGGCGTGGACGAGCACATCCGCGACGACATCGAGGTCATGCTGACCGAGGCGTGCACGAACGTGATCAAGCACGCCCGGCACGGCGACGACTACACGGTGCGGGCGTCGATCCACGACGAGCGCTGCGTGATCAAGGTGATCGACTCGGGCCGGGGGTTCGACGCCGAGCGGATCCCCGAGCCCGACCCGGTCTCCGAGGCCGGCCGCGGCCTGATGATCATGCGGTCGCTGGCCGACGACGTGCGGTTCGACTCCTACCCGGAGGACGGGGCGCTCGTCGCGCTGGAGAAGCACCTCGACTACGCCGCCGGCAGCATCGGCGGCCGGCTCGCCGACACCCGCTCCCCGCAGAGCTGAGCGGAGACGGCGGGCGCGGCGCGCCCGGCCCCGGCAGCGGCACCGAAGCAGCGGAGCGGCGGGGGGGGGGGCGCGGGCGGCGGGCCGCGTCTCTCTCCGCCCCCCCCTCCGCGCGGTGGGTGCTGTTCGTGGTGGCGGTGGGTTGGTTGTGGGGGGCGTGGTGGGCGGGCCGGGGCGGGGGGGGGGGGGGG
>NZ_JBEZJL010000173.1:0-2682 GCF_040651755.1 Actinomadura sp. NPDC048394
CTGCCCCTCTGGGCGCCTGTCCGGGCGGCTCGGCTACGCCGAGACGCACCGCGAGCGGGTCGCCGCGCACCTGACGTTCGTGCACATGCGCAGGTTGCCCTCGCTGAGGTGCCCGGTGAACAGCACGCACGCGTCGGCGCGGCCCGCGACGGCCTCCTCCAGCGCCCGCATCAGCCGCCCGCCGATCCCGCGGCCCTGCAGGTCGGGCGCGACGACGAGCCGCCCGACCAGGCAGGTGTGATCGCTGAACTGGGCGCGGACGGCGCCGGCGATGCGGCCGCCGAGCACCGCCTTCAGCACCACCGCGTCGCCCTCCAGCACCTTGCGCAGCTGCTCCAGCGACTCGACCAGCGGCGGGATGAACGGGTCGCCGTACAGCTGCGCCTCGCTGACGTAGGCGGCGCGCTGCAGCGTCAGCAGCTCGCCCGCGTCGGCGGGCACCGCCGGCTCGACCGCCGCGGCGCCCGCCGCCGTGTCGTCCATGGTCGCCTCACTTCCCGATCCGGAGCGTCACCGCGACCGGATAGTGGCCGGACGCCCCCGAGCGCGGGACGTCGTAGTCGCTGAACAGCACCCCGTCGGAGCCGAAGACGTAGTCGGTGCGGTCGCCGTCCGCCGAGGTCGGGGACGCGTCGCCGCCGAGCGCGGCGTTCCGCAGGTCCGTCCCGTCGGTCATGCCGGACACCTCCGGGCTGTCGGGGCCGGCGCCGAAGTCGCCGCCGATGACGGTGCGGGGCGCGCCGCCCCAGGCGCGCAGCAGCGCCGCGACCTCGCGGGACCGCTCGTCGCTCTGCCCGTCGCCGCCCTGCAGCCGCGTCGACCACACGTCCATGGTGCTCCCGCCGACGGCGAGCCGCGCCCACACGTACCCGCGGATCTGCGACCAGTCGCCCTTCTGCATCCGGCCGGTGCCGGAGCTGCGGACGGGCAGCGAGGTGAGGATCGCGTTGCCGAACTGGCCGTCCGCCGCGGGACCCCAGATCAGCTTCATGCCGAGCCGCCGCGACAGCCAGACCCCGAGGTCGGCGGTGCCGGACAGCAGCGACCCGCGGCTCGCCTCCTGCAGCAGGACGACCTGGGCGCGCTGCCCCTCGATGGTGCGGGCGACGCCCTCGGGGTCCAGCCGGCCCTTCTGGTTGACGGCGTCCTCGATGTTGTAGCTGAGCAGGCGGACCTGGCCGGGGACGGGCCCGGCCTTCGCGGTGCCGTCCGGCGCGGCCACGGTGAACACCACGGTGCCGAGCAGCAGGACGAGCGCGGCCGCACCGCCGGCCAGCGCGCGCAGCGGCGCGCGCGCGGGCAGCGGGCCGCCACGGGCGGCCGCGGCGGCGGCGAGCCCGCCGAGCGCGATGCCCGCGACGCCCGGCAGGACGTTGTTCGGGAACGGCAGCGGCGACAGCGCGCTCACCTGGTACGGGACGAGGACGACGAGGATCAGGAAGCCGCCGAGCGCGGCGCCCACGTCGATCCGCCAGACCGGCCCGCCGGTCCCGGCGCGGCGCAGCGGCGCCCGGCACGCCACCGCCAGCAGCCACGCCGACAGCACCTGCCCGACGATCACGATCGGCACCACCTCGATGCCGGTGACCGCGTACGTGCCGGCGACCGCGCCGGCGCCGACGCCGAGCACGGTGCCGCCGAGCACGCAGACCCCGCCGGGGACGGCCCGCACGGCGAGCCCGGAGGCCAGGAACGCCAGGGCGAGGCCCTGCCCGACGACGATCGCGATGTGCGCGGCGGTCAGCGACTGCCAGCCGGACGAGGCGACGAACGCGGGGCTGGCCAGCACCAGCACCTGCAGCGCGAGGAACGGACCGAACGCGGCGGCGCCCATCGCGTCCCGCCAGGACAGGCCCGGCGCCGTGACCGGCCCGGACGACAGCTCCCGGTAGAGGGCGGCGGCGCCGAGCGCCACGAACGCCAGGCACGCCAGCCACGGCCCGATCCCGCTCCGCCACACCGGGTCCCAGGTGGCGAAGCACATCCGGACGGCGGTGTCGGCGGACAGGCCCGCGACGGTCGCGGTGGCGAACCCGACGCCGGACAGCCCGCGCGCCCCCTCGAACAGCGCCGCGACCGCGATCATGCCGATGGCAGTGCCGACGAACGCCAGCCACGTCTGCGGGCCTATCGCCTGGGCGAGCAGCCGGACGGCGAACAGCCCGCCGACGCCGGCGAGCAGCAGCCCGCGCGGGCCCGCGGCGCGCCGCACCAGCGGCGCGGCGAACCCGGCGAGATAGACCGCGAGCACGGCGACCGCGGCCACGCCGGTGCCGGTGCCGTCGGCGAAGTGGTCGAGCTGGGGAAGCGAGAAGCGCAGGGTCTGCGCGAGCACCGCGACCGTGATCGCGATGAGCGTCAGCCGGGCGGGGCCCTGCGGGACGATCGACGGCCCCGGCGCTGCCGGGCCGCCGGTCTTGGTGCCTACCTCTGTGCTGGCCAATTGAACGAGTGCTCCCGGGGGACGAGCGGACCTTCGGGGGTGGCGGCGGCGCGGCACTGCGCGGCCCCTGCGGACTCTACGGCCCCGGCGGGCGCCGCGCGCGCGAAACCCGCCGTGAGCGGAACCGATCACACCGCCGGACGATCATACGGGCGCCGCCGCGCCCTCCGGCGCGGCCGGCCCTCGCGATGCCCCGGAGCGCCGTCCTGAGGGCGGCCCCGGGTGCGGCCGGGCCCCGG
>NZ_JBEZJL010000174.1:0-2325 GCF_040651755.1 Actinomadura sp. NPDC048394
CTACGCGATGGACTTCGTCCACCCTTGACTTTGGAGCCTCTGCGGCCCCTAGGCAGGTGATGGGGGCAGGCTCCGCCTGCCCCGCCCCGGGTCGCGCCGCCCCCACCGTCGCCCACGTAAGGGAAGACGGAGCGATTCACTAAATGGCCCTTCCTCGAGGAGGAGCCGCTCCAAAATTAATAGGTATACCTAGCCATACCTATCGCCCCAGCAACAAAAATAACACCCCTTTCCGAAGCGAACACCCCCTCCCATTCGATATACTTAACCCATGCATTCGGTCACGGTCGATCTCAACGCGGCGTCCACCATGGAATTGGTGAACGCCGCTGCGATGATCGCCACCGAACTGGCCGCCCGAGAGGCTCCCGAGTCAGCGGCCACATGCCTAGAACTGACCGAGACTCTTGCTGCCGCGTCGGATATGCAGGAAAGCGCGCTCGCCGGATTCATCGGCCGAGTCGACGCCACCGGAGAACAAGCCCGCTGGGGCTATCCCTCCACCCGCGCCTGGCTCCGGTCCCGCCTCGGCATGCGCGAAAGCCGCGCCAAAGAGCGCCTCACCCTGGCCCGCCAGCGGCACCGCCTGCCCCAAGTAGCGAAGCGACTGGCGGCCGGTGAACTGTCCTTCGGCTACGCCACCACCATCACCGACGCCGTGGCCCGGCTGGACGATACCGACTGCGCCGAGGCAGAAGCCACACTCCTTGGCTTCGTCGACCAAGGCTTCTCCGCCGGGAAGGTCGCCACGTTCGGCCAC
Source organism: Actinomadura sp. NPDC048394 (assembly GCF_040651755.1). NCBI lineage: Bacteria > Bacillati > Actinomycetota > Actinomycetes > Streptosporangiales > Thermomonosporaceae > Actinomadura > Actinomadura sp. NPDC048394. Next base: position 761 of record NZ_JBEZJL010000174.1, read on the forward strand.
CGCATCCGCGACCTCATCGCCGAACGCGACGACACCGAGGACGCCCCCGACGAGGACACCAAGCGCGGCTACGCCAAGTCCTGGCTCACCACCACCCGTTCACTCGACGGCGGTCGGTACGTCAAAGGCTGGCTGAACCACGAAGACGCCGCCATCTGGGACGGCACCCTCGCCCCGCTGGCCAAGCCGGCCGGACCCGACGACCGCCGCGACGTGGCCGAGCGAACGGCAGCGGCGCTGTCCAGCGTCCTGTCGGGCGGACATAAGGCCACCAAGGTCACCGTGATTTGCGACCTGGAGACACTGACCGGTGGCAATGCCCCGGCCCGCCTGACCGACGGCACCCCGATCCCCGCGCCGCAGGCGCGCCGCATCGCCCTCGCCGCCGGAGTCTCACCCCTCCTCCTCGGACGCGGAAACACCCCGCTCTACCTGGGCCACCGGGAACGCTTCGCCTCCGCAGCCCAACGCCAAGTGCTCGAGACCCTCTACCCGTCATGTGCGGTACGGGAATGCGAGATCCCGGGCACGCTGTGCGAAGTGGACCACGTCAACGGCTGGGCACTCGGACACTCACCCACCGACATCGACCAGCTCGCCCTCACCTGCGGATGGCACAACCGCTTCAAACACACCCGCCCCGACCAGATCCAGATCACCAAAGACCGAGACGGGCGCTACGTCTACCGGCTGCTACCACCAGCCGACGCCCGAGCCGCAACCAGTACCGGACCACCGGGCGGCAACGGCCCACCATCCAGTTTCGACTGGGCCGCCTGATCAGCACACCACCCGACACCGCCACACCGGGTACACGCACGCCCGCGCCATCGCGCGGGCGTGCAGGCATGCGGGCAGGCCCCCACGTGGTCCCCATATGCCGTTGCTGCCAACTCGCATCAGCACCCACAGGTCTTTCTCGAAAGGCGCACCGCCGCCGTAGCGAAGAATCGGGTTCGCCGATAGAGCCTGCTACGGCCACTCCGGCTATTCTTCACCCATGGAGCAGGATCGTCCCCTCATTCGCGATGTCTTCCCAGACCTCATCGCCGAACTGACCGACCTCCTTGAGGACGAAGGAGAACGCGAGCTGGCCATCTGCGCGTGGGATCTGCGACTGGTCGACGAGTGCGGCTGCGGCGATGACTTTTGCCAGAGCATCCATACGGCGGAACATCCAGAGGGGCAACGGTACGGCCCGGGCTATCGGTGCGTCCCTCTCTCGCCCTCGAAAGGCATGCTGATCTTGGACGTCGTGGACGGTCGGATCATGTACATCGAGATCCTTTATCGCCCACCCATGCACCGCCGGAACGCGAAATCGTAACGTCGCCAAGCGGGATCCACGTGATACCAAGTGCGGGCTGCTCGACCCGCTCCCGACCTCCCTCCATCTTCCCTTACGTGGGCGACGGTGGGGGCGGCGCGACCCGGGGCGGGGCAGGCGGAGCCTGCCCCCATCACCTGCCCAGGGGCCGCAGAGGCTCCAAAGTCAAGGGTGGACGAAGTCCATCGCGTAGCGACGCCGAAGGCGCCCTTGACTTTGGAGGGGCGGCCCCGTACGC
>NZ_JBEZJL010000175.1:0-2212 GCF_040651755.1 Actinomadura sp. NPDC048394
GGGCGGCGGGGGGGGGGGCGGGGGGGGGGGGGGGGCGCGCCCCCCCCCCCCCGCCCCCGGGTCGCGCCACCCCACCACCCCCTTCCGTAAGGGCCGAGACTCCTTTGCGCGTGACACCAAGAGCGGCGAGAAGAGCGACAAGAGGGCGCTAGGTCCGGCAGCCTTTCCCGCCAAAAATACCGAGAAGAATGTACCTCGAAGGGCCTCGAATGTCAGTCACACAGGGTACTATTTACGTATGCATTCAGTGACGGTCGAACTCGGGGCCGCGTCCACCATGGAATTGGTGAACGCGCTCTCCGCCATCGCCACTGAACTCGCCCAGCGCGAAGCCCCGGAATCATCGGCAGCCTGCCTGGAACTCACCGAAACGCTCGCGGCCGCAGCAGATATGCAGGAAAGTGCGCTGGCCGGATTCATCGGCCGAGTCGACGCCACCGGAGAACAAGCCCGCTGGGGCTATCCCTCCACCCAGGCATGGCTGCGATCCAGCCTCGGCATGCGCGACAACCGCGCCAAGGAACGCCTCACCCTCGCCCGGCAGCGGCACCGCCTTCCGCAAGTAACTGAGCGGCTGGCGGCCGGGGAACTGTCCTTCGGCTACGCAGTCACGGTGGCCGACTCCGTCGCAAGGCTCGATGACACTGACTGCGCCCAGGCGGAGACCACCTTGCTGGAGATGGCCGACCAGGGCTTCTCCGCCGGGAAGGTCGCAGCCTTCGGGCACCGCATCCGCGACGTCATCGCCGAACGCGACGGCACCGAAGACGCCCCCGACGAGGACACCAAACGCGGCTACGCCAAGTCCTGGCTGACCACCACGCGTTCCCTGGACGGCGGCCGCTACGTCAAAGGCTGGCTGAACCCCGAGGACGCCGCCATCTGGGACGGCACCCTGGCCCCGCTGGCCAAGCCGGCCGGACCCGACGACCGCCGCGACCTCGCCGAACGGACGGCGGCAGCCCTCTCCAGCGTCCTGTCCGGCGGACACAAGGCCACCAAGGTCACCGTCATCTGCGACCTCGAGACGCTCACCGGCGGCAACGCCCCGGCCCGCCTCACCGACGGAACCCCCATCCCCGCCGCCCAGGCCCGCCGCATCGCCCTGGCCGCCGGAGTCTCACCCCTCCTCCTCGGACGCGGAAACACCCCGCTCTACCTGGGCCACCGGGAACGCTTCGCCAGCGCAGCACAACGCCAAGTCCTCGAAACCCTCTACCCCACCTGCGCGGTACGGGAATGCGAGACCCCGGGCACGCTGTGCGAAGTGGACCACGTCCACGGATGGGCACTCGGGCACTCGCCCACCGACATCGACCAGCTCACGCTCACCTGCGGGTGGCACAACCGGTTCAAACACACCAGCCCCGACCAGATCCAGATCACTAAAGATCGAGACGGGCGGTACGTCTACCGGCTCCTGCCACCACCCGACGACAAGAGTCCACCCGCCACCGGCCTCGGCTGGGCCGCATAGGGGCACCCGTTCGCCTTCACCGGTGCGCCCGGATCAACCAGATCCGGGCGGATCGGCATGCCCGAAAGCGCCACCGCCATTTCGTCGACCAACACTTGGGCGTTCAAGCCACGCAGAATTCGTTTCCTTCCGGGTCTTGAAGGACGACGGCGAAGTGGTCCAAGTCAGGACCATCCAGTGTCCGCAGCGGCGTAGCGCCAGCCCTGGTCAGCCGTTCCACTGTAGAATTGACCCGCTGCACCCGAACGGCCATTGGGACGTCCCGGCCACCGCTCACCTTCACGTCAAGGTGCAGCCGATTCTTGACGACCTTCGGTTCGGGGACACGTTGGAACCAGATCCGGGGCCCCTGCCCCGCCGGATCAGTGATTGACTCCGGCGCATCGCCCGCCCCTGCGGGCAACTCGTCCTCGGGAACTCCCAACGCCGTCCAATACTCCCGCCAACTGGTATGACCATCGGGCGGCGGCTCGGGCACGTACCCCAGAGCCTCGCACCAGAAGGCCACCATTCTCTGCGGGTCGGCACAGTCGAAGGTCAGTTGCATGATGACGTCCATGCCCTACAACCTCCCAGAGAGGTCGGACAGAAGGCACCTCCGTCGACAAGAGCCGCTCGACACCCCTTACGGAAGGGGGTGGTGGGGTGGCGCGACCTGGGGGCGGGGCAGGCGGAGCCTGCCCCCATCACCTGCCCAGGGGCCGCAGAGGCTCCAAAGTCAAGGGTGGACGAAGT
>NZ_JBEZJL010000176.1:0-2150 GCF_040651755.1 Actinomadura sp. NPDC048394
GCGGCGGCTGAAGCTGAGGCGGCAGCGGGGCTTGCTTTGAGTGCGTCGGCCAGGTCGCGGACGTTGATCCGTGCGAGCCTGTCGGCGGCGCCGGTGGCGTTGTTGAGCCCGGCCGGGTCGTTCATCGCCGGTGGGCGGTCGAACTTCATCCCCTTGTCGGGCATGAGGTCGCCGGCGCCGTGACGTTCGCCCGGAACATTGGCCGCGCTATCGAAGACCGGCCCTTCCACAGGGTCCAAGGAACGGGGCTTGACGATCTCAGGGACATCGATCTCGGTGAAGCCGAAACGAGGCGGCGGAGCCGGCCCTGGCGGTGGTGGTACCAGGCTCGGCTCGGTCTTCTTCGGGAACGCGTGCCGCAGGTCATCCAGGCCCTTGTTGAGCTTGGATATGCCCTTGGCCCCGCCGTACAGCAGCGATCCGACGTTCAGCACGCCGGATGTGATCACGTAGCCGGGACGGTCGTTCCATTCCTGCCAGGGCACCAGAGAGTTCGCGAGACCCTTCCAGCCACTCTTGACGTTGTGCCACCACTGTCCGACGGTGAGGTCCTGGTGGTAGACGCCGTTCTCGTCGATCCGCCCGTCAAGCTTTCCCACCAGCGTTCCGAGGTCGCCGAGAATTCCGCCCCAGTTGTCCTCCAGGCGGCCCAGCCACTGAGTAAAAGTTCCCGCTCCGCCGTAGCTGTCAGGGTCGCCGTAGACGTGCCCGCCGATCGCGTCGAGCCCGAAGGTGACCAGAGCGGACCCGAAAGTATAGATACCGTCTCCGACGTCTTCATACCAGGGTTTGTCTCGCGTTTGTGGAGCCCCCCACGGTGTGGGTGCGCCCTTCGGTGCCTCCGCCAGCCCGTAGATATGGTCACCGCGGTGTTTCAGTGGCGTGTCGGGTGCGAAATGGGTTCCACCGAAGAGCGCGGTGATCTTGTTCGCGCAGGCCCGCTCGGCCTCCTGATACTGCACCAGTGCCGCCATGGCGGCATCGTTCAGCCGGTTGTTCTCCTTGACCCACTCCCCGTTCTTCTGCCAGTCACCGAAATCACCGTCCCAGTTCCCGTCGACCTTCGCGCGGAAGTCGGTCGCCTGCGCCCGCAGCCCGTGCAGCCTGGTGACGATCGGGCGGACCTCGTCGACGAACGCCAGCAGTGCCCCACCGACGGTCTTGGCCTCATGCCCGAACTGCTCTCCCGTCACCGGGACGTCCCGCGTCGCGGCGATCAGATCCGAGGCCTCGAGCGCCCGGTAGAACGCCGACAGGCCGCGCCACGCCGAATCGAGATCACCACTGGTCCTCGCAAACCGTTCCCCGACCCTTTTCAACGCGCGACCCGCGGCTTCCAACTCGGCCAGATGAACATCCGGAACCGGCATCCTCGACGGATCGACCGGATCATCTGGATCAAGCTCCGGAGGAGGCTTTTCCGGAACGAACGGACCGTACGGAGTGACCGAAGGGTCCCGGACGATCACATCGTCCGGGCCGAGCGAATCAGCCATGCCTACCTCCGGCGCACACCCAGCACCATGACCCGCACGGCAACCCCCGGATCAGCCCCCGGATCAGCCGCCGCTACCATCGGCCACCCGCCTGCGGGCTGGGGGCGTCCACCGCGCGCCTCTGGGCCTTCTCCGCCATCTTGATGTCGCCATCCATATACGCATTCGTCGCGTCCATGGCACCCTTGACACAGCTGTGCACCTTGTGGAACGTGCTCTTCAAATCGGGTTTGACGGCCTTGACATATTCCCTCAGGGCGATACCTATCGGCTCGCTCGACGCAGCGGCCACGGCGTCATCCACATACTGCGCGAACTCGCCAGCCCGCTTCACCAGGCCACCGTTCCCCTTGCCGTCCTCACCCGCGTAAAGGGTCATGACCTTTTCCAGCACCGTTTGAACACCGACCGGATCGATGTCCCACCCATCGATGTTCCCCCAGCCTGTCATCAGCACCCCTCCCGTGGGCCCGTGACACCAACTCGCCCGCACCGGCTGCCGCCGACACCCCACAGACCCGACCGTCCGAAATCACCACCGTTCGTCAACCCCCGAACCCGACCACGACCTGCAGCGCAAAAGACCGGTGGCGCGTCCGGCGATCGACCGGACTGTCTCCGCGACGGCTTTCTCACGCAGCCGCCGAGATACAC
>NZ_JBEZJL010000177.1:0-2143 GCF_040651755.1 Actinomadura sp. NPDC048394
AGCTGTCCTTCGGCTACGCCACCACAGTGGCCGATTCAGTAGCCCGCCTGGATGACGCTGATTGCGCCCAGGCCGAGACCACGCTGCTGGAGATGACCGACCAGGGCTTCTCGGCCGGGAAGGTCGCCACGTTCGGCCACCGGATCCGCGACCTTATCGCCGAGCGAGACGGCACCGAGGACGCTCCGGATGAGGACAGCAAGCGTGGTTACGACAAGTCCTGGCTGACCACGACGCGTTCCCTGGACGGCGGCCGGTACGTCAAAGGGTGGCTGAACCCCGAGGACGCCGCCATCTGGGACGGCACCCTCGCCCCGCTGGCCAAGCCGGCCGGGCCGGAAGACCGCCGCGACGTGGCCGAGCGAACGGCAGCGGCGCTGTCCAGCGTGCTGTCGGGCGGACATAAGGCCACCAAGGTCACCGTGATCTGCGACCTGGACACACTGACCGGTGGCAACGCCCCGGCCCGCCTCACCGACGGGACGCCGATCCCCGCCCCGCAGGCGCGCCGCATCGCCCTCGCGGCCGGAGTCTCACCCCTCCTCCTCGGACGGGGGAACACGCCGCTCTACTTGGGCCACCGGGAACGGTTCGCCAGCGCAGCACAACGCCAAGTCCTCGAAACCCTCTACCCGTCTTGTGCGGTACGAGAGTGCGAGATTCCCGGCACGTTGTGCGAAGTGGACCACGTCCACGGGTGGGCGCTCGGGCACTCGCCCACCGACATCGATCAGCTCGCCCTCACCTGCGGATGGCACAACCGGTTCAAACACACCCGCCCCGACCAGATCCAGATCACCAAGGATCGAGACGGGCGCTATGTCTACCGGTTGCTGCCACCAGCCGACGCCCGAGGATCCGCGACCGGGACCGGGCCACCGGGCAGCATCGGCCCACCCGATTCGCCCCTCCACTGGGCCGCATAACCATTCCACCGGCATGTCCGCTAGGCCCGCCCGGGACGACTCGTGTCCCGGGCAGCCTAGGCATGCCCACCGAACCTCCCACCAGCGCGGCGACTGTCGCAGTGGCCGATTAGGGTCGTCGGCGTGATCATGAGCAGCCCCTTGCCTTCCGGGAAACCGATCAACGACATCGACGTGGTCGAGGTGGACGGACGGCCCTTGTTCGTGGTCGCCGAGTACGGCGGCGGCGCATGGACCTGGGACCCGGCCGGTGACGTGTGGACCAAGCCGCCGCTTCAGCCGCCCTTTGAGCAGTACCCCGACGATGACGATCCCGACGTCGACTGTGTGGCGGCAGGACTGCAGGACGGACGTCTGATCATCGTCGGTGGCAGCGAGAACCACGCCATGGTCGCCTGGGACCTGCGGAGCGGCGAGGTGCTCCGGGAGGTGGACGAGGAGGACGACCCCGTCACATCCGTGGCCGCCGTGCGGATCGACGGACGGCTGACCTTCGTCTCCGGGGACTACGGTGGCGGGATCGCCCTGTGGGAGCCGTTCCAGGACGAGCCCGTCGAACTGGCCGTCGACCACGAGGAAGCGATCCTCGACCTGAGTGCAGGGATCGTCGATGACCGTCCCGTGCTGATCGCGGGTGGCTACGACGGGATGGTCGGGGTGTGGGACTTGCGGTCCCGGCTGCGGATGGGCTGGTGGGAGGCCGGGGACAAGGAGCCGGTCAGAGGTGTCGCGCTGACTTCGGTCGACGGGCGTCCGGTCGCGGTGGCGGGTGGTGAGACCGGCCAGGTCCAGGTGTGGGCGCTGGACGGCGTCGACCGGCCGCTCATCGCGACGCTGCCCGTCCACGAGGAGCGCATCAACGCTCTGGACGCCGCCACGATCGACGGCCGTCCCCTCGTGATCACCGGCTCCGAGGATGGAACCGTCCGAACCTGGGATCTGGCCCGGGGACGGCAGGTCGAGGACCCCATTACCAGCGATACCGAATGCATGTCGATCACGCGGCTGAACGGCCGCCTGACCGCCTTCACCGCCGACACGAACGGTGTCATCCACGGATGGGACCTGGAAGTCTGACGGCGCGGCTGCTCAGAAAAGGCGGCCCCTTCGATCCTCTTCGCACCTTACGGAAGGGGGTGGTGGGGTGGCGCGACCCGGGGGCGGGGGGCGGGGGGCGGGGCCCCCCGGAAAGGGAGAGGGGGGGGGGGGGGGAGAGT
>NZ_JBEZJL010000178.1:0-2141 GCF_040651755.1 Actinomadura sp. NPDC048394
TTTGGAGCCTCTGCGGCCCCTGGGCAGGTGATGGGGGCAGGCTCCGCCTGCCCCGCCCCCGGGTCGCGCCACCCCACCACCCCCTTCCGTAAGGGGTGTCGAGCGGCTCTACATCATCGACCGATGTAAAGCTCATCAAGTGCGGCGCAGACATCCTCCCCAGGCGATTCGACCGCACAACGCCCACCCAATTCCACCCGCACATCGTCCACCGGCCGTGTACGGATGATGGCCCGGTAACGCCCGTGCAGAACCTCAAGGCCACGGCTGAGTTTCAGGGTCAGCAGCATGGACGCGCTGCCGCACGCCTCGTCCTCGCCCTTGCCGATCCGAGGCGCCCACAAACGCGCCCGCACCCGCCCGGCCTCCTGGTCCTCCCAAGCCCACACCTGCGTGAAGTCCTCACCTTCGGGAAGGCCGGTCAGCGCGTCGATCTCGGCGGCGCTACCCATTTGGTAATGCCGCCACGGCTTCGACCAGCGCGCCGGCGCCGTGAGCCACACCGTGCCGTCTTCGTCCCGGCGGCACGACACCGGCCCGGCTTCCGGAACCAGCTCTTTCGGAGCCTTCCCGATCCGGTGCAACGCCTCCACGGTGGCCAGAAGCGGGTGACCACCGAACCGGATCGACTGCCCGTAATTGCTGTGAATGCTGACCCGTCCAGCCGTTGTGTCCTGGACGAATACGGTGGCGGGAACGCCCAGCCGCGTCGCCAGTTCTTGGCGCTGCACGGCAGTGACCGAGTTCCCCTCCGGTTCCACCACGACGAGCGCCGGATTGCCATGCGCCCCCTCAGCGTTGACGAACGCCCGCACGAGCCAACAGTTGATCATGCCGACGACGCTACCCGCCCACCACCCGAGCCCGGACCCGATGTATCCGCTGATGAGGTGATGGTGATGCCGGTGTGATCGTTACGCGGCCCAGTCGAGGGCGCTATCGGGTGGCCCGTTGCCGCCGGGTGGTCCCGTTGCCCCTCGGGCGTCGGGTGGTGGTAGCAGCCGGTAGACGTAGCGCCCGTCTTGATCTTTGGTGATCTGGACCTGGTCGGGGCGGGTGTGTTTGAACCGGTTGTGCCACCCGCAGGTGAGGGCGAGCTGATCAATGTCAGTGGGCGAGTGTCCGAGTGCCCACCCATTGACGTGGTCCACCTCGCACAGCGTGCCGGGAATCTCGCACTCTCGCACTGCACATGAGGGGTAGAGCGTTTCCAGCACCTGCCGTTGGGCTGCGCTGGCGAATCGTTCCCGGTGGCCCAGGTACAGCGGGGTGTTTCCGCGTCCGAGGAGGAGGGGTGAGACTCCGGCGGCGAGGGCGATGCGGCGCGCCTGCGGGGCGGGGATCGGCGTCCCGTCGGTCAGGCGGGCGGGGGCGTTGCCGCCGGTGAGCGTCTCCAGGTCGCAGATCACGGTGACCTTGGTGGCCTTGTGCCCGCCCGCCAGCACGCTCGACAGTGCCGCCGCCGTTCGCTCAGCCACGTCGCGGCGGTCTTCGGGTCCGGCCGGCTTGGCCAGCGGAGCTAGGGTGCCGTCCCAGATCGCGGCGTCCTCGGGGTTCAGCCAGCCTTTGACGTACCGGCCGCCGTCCAAGGAACGTGTCGTGGTGAGCCAGGACTTGGCGTAACCACGCTTTGTGTCCTCATCCGGGGCGTCTTCGGTGCCGTCGCGTTCGGCGATGACATCGCGGATGCGATGGCCGAACGTGGCGACCTTCCCGGCGGAGAAGCCTTGATCGACGAACCCGAGGAGTGTGGCTTCTGCCTCGGCGCAGTCGGTGTCGTCCAGGCGGGCGACCGAGTCAGCCACCGTGGTGGCGTAGCCGAAGGACAGCTCCCCGGCCGCCAGTCGCTTTGCTACTTGGGGCAGGCGGTGCCGCTGCCGGGCGAGGGTGAGGCGTTCTTTGGCGCGGCTTTCGCGCATGCCGAGGCGGGATCGGAGCCAGGCCCGGGTGGAGGGGAATCCCCACCGCTGCTGCTCCCCGGTGGCGTCGACTCGGCCGATGAATCCGGCGAGCGCGCTTTCCTGCATATCTGCTGCGGCCGCGAGCGTTTCGGTGAGTTCGAGGCAGGCGGCGGCTGATTCGGGGGCGTCTCTGGTGGCGAGTTCAGTGGCGATGGCGGAGAGCGCGTTCACCAATTCCAT
>NZ_JBEZJL010000179.1:0-1976 GCF_040651755.1 Actinomadura sp. NPDC048394
CACCTTCGGCAACAGCGGCTCGATCCGCTCCCCCAGACTGTCGTGGCACGATCCACGGGGGTTGCTCGCCCTTACGCACCCACCCACACCACACCGATCACTACATGTTACGCAACATGCACATTTTGCTATGACCTCTTAGCGCCATCGGAGGTCCGCCACCGCCAACTCACCAAATGAGACGACGTCTTAAGACGCAGACGACAGGTTTATCACGGCACGGCGGGGCGGCGGCACCCTAGACACTCCGATAACGGTCGAATCACAATCTCAGCCTGTTCGGTTGCCAGGGACAGGCACGGGCGGACAGTTCTTTCCTAGCCACGTCTGACCGTGGTTCGGACGAAAGTCCAACGAACAAGACGCAGGCAGAGAGTCTGCACGGACTGAGACTCAGCACTCACTCAAACTGCTGCCTCTCATTGCGCCGAAAGGAACATCCTTTGAAGATTCGGATTGATCGCATTATCGCGGGCGCGACGGCTCTCGCTACTGCCACCATCCTGGCGACCGCAGGCGGGGCCTCCGCTTACTCCTGGGACCACACCTGGTGGAACAGCAACATGAAGCTCTACGTTCAGGAGGACAACGACGTCATCCGGGTGGCCGACACGCTCGCGAACGGTCATGCGGCTCGGGTCACGGTCGACGACGGCCCCGGCGGCGAACCCACCTTCACGCTCACGGCCGACCGGGGCACGGGCACCTACGAGGACAGCACCGCCTCCGGGGGCCGGAATCTGAATGAGAACACCACCGTTACCCTTACTGCCGACGGCGACGGGGGAAGCTGGTGGAAAGTGACATTCTATAACGATGGCTTCTGCGGCGTAAGCCCAGACCCTGGATGCGGGTGATGCCGTGGGCGGCGAAGTACGCCGCCGCCCGGGTCAGGGACGCCGCACAGGTGGTGCCCTTCTCATCGGGCAGTACTTCGGCGTAGGCCAGGCGGGTGTGGTCGTCGATGGCGGTGTGGACGACGTCGAAGCCGATGCCGCGGCCGCGCACGGGTTCGCTGCGGCCGTGGATCCTCCAGCCGCCGCCGTAGGGGATCTGGCCGAGCTCCTTGACGTCGAATGTGGATCATGTCGCCGGGCGCGCCGGCCTCATAGCGGCGCTCACTTGCGCGGGACGCGCGAATCTGATGCGGCGCTGCTGCGCGCCCTCGGCCTCACCCGCCGCCAGCTGCGTCGGATGCTGTCGGTGGAGGCGCTGTTGATCGGCGCGTTCCCCGGGGTCGCTCTCGGCGTGCTCTACGGCTGGGCGGCGACCCGGTCGATGGCCGACGGCACGGTGTTCGCGGTCCCCTACCCGCAGATCGCGGGCTTCATCGCACTGGCCGGAGCCGCCGGGATGCTCGCCACCGTCCTGCCGGCCCGCCGCGCCGCCCGCACCTCCATCGTCGAGTCCATCGCGGCCAACTGACCGCGCCCCGGCGCCCGTCTCCGGCGGGCACCCTGGCCGCAGACACTCCCCCGGGCCCCGTGCAAGACGGGCCCGGGGGTCGCTCCGTCCACACCCTGCCGCGCTACGCGACCTGCCTGCCCTGCGCCCCCGGGTCTCAGGTCTTCCTCCCCTTGGCCACCGTCGATTCAGAACGGTTTCAGGGGTAGGTCGGGCTGGGTGCGCAGGCGTAGACGACGCCGATGGCGAGGGGGTATGAGGCGTCCGCAGCGTCGACGTGCACGGTCAGTTTCTTGGGGTCGCTAGTGTTCTGCGCCTGAAATCCGTTGTAGATATCGGGCGAGGGAGTCGAGGATCTCTTCGGCGGTTTTGGTCCATATGAATGGTTTGGGGTTGGTGTTCCACTGCTGGACCCAGGCCCGGACGTCGGCTTGGAGGGCGTGGACGCTTTTGTGGACGCCGCGTTGGGTGAGCTGGGTGGTGAGGTAGGCGAACCAGCGCTCGAGCTGGTTGAGCCAGGACGATCCGGTCGGGGTGAAGTGCACGTGGAAGCGGGGGTGGCGGGCCGGCCA
>NZ_JBEZJL010000180.1:0-1938 GCF_040651755.1 Actinomadura sp. NPDC048394
TTTAATTGAATCGGCCCCCCCCTAGAAACACCCGACCACTCATCCACTCTTTCCCTCCACGCCGCTATTCTGATCTGCTCTTTACCGCGGTAAAGAGCCACCTCTTGCTGTGTCGCCTGGCCAGGATTCCGGTCGACCTGGGATGCTGCTGGCTGTCCGAAGTACCGGCAACGGGAAGCATACGGAGCAACAGATGGCATCCAACGTTCTCGTCGTGTCTGCAGACTCGCAGGGCTCTGCAGTGTGGTGGGCCGATCGCGTCGGCGACAACGCCCTCCCCTTCGACTTCACCCAGCTCGACCTCCCCAGCGAAGAGGAAGAAGACGCGCTGGACGCGGAGGCGCTTCGGGCGCTGAGGGACGAGGTCCGTAACACGATCCGGCGCCTGAAGAAGCTGGCCCCGCGCATCCACGTCGTGGCCAACCAGAAGGGCGGCGTCGGAAAGACCACCACCACCGTCAACCTGGCCGCGGTCGTAGAGGAGGTCCTGGGCGGCGGTGCAGAAGGCGGTGACGGCAGTCGCTATGCCCACATCTTCATCGACACTCCGGGCAGTCTGCGGGAGCAGTACATCCTCGAAGCATGCCTGGACATCGGCGAAGACGTGGTGGTGCCGATGATCCCCGAGCCCTTGTGCTTCGATGCAACCAAGCGCACCGTCCACAACCTCATCCAGCCAAAGGCGGCCGAGTCGGGGAAGATGAAGTACCGGGTTCTGCTCAACAACTGGGACCCGCGAGATGGCGTCTCGGATCGTGACCAGACGCTCGGTTTCATGGACGCGCAGAAGTGGCCACGGGCCAAGACCGTCGTACGTCGTTACAAGGTCCATACGCGAGCAAGTGCCGAGGGGCACGTCGTCACTCAGTACCCCAAGAACAGGACCTCTATGGAGGCTCGCGAGGATTACTTCCGCCTCGCCCTGGAACTCGGGTACGGAGGGGCCGCCTGATGGGACAGCGCGTCGACCTATCCACCGTCGCGGATGAGCCGGTCGAGGATGTCCCGGGACGGAGTGCCGGGAGCTTCTCCCGCATGCGGGTGGACCGGCTTGCCCCCACTCCGCTGAACCCACGCGAGAACTACGGGACCGAGGAGGAGCTAACCGACTTCGGGGAAAGCCTGAAGGTACGCCAGCTCCAGCCCGTCGTGGTGGTCAGCCGCGCCGCCTATCTCAAGCTCTGGCCTGACCACGCCAAGGAGATCGGCAGCGCGGCCTTCGTCATCGCCAATGGTGAGCGCCGGTGGCGGGCCTCTCGCCACGTAGAGCTGCCGACCATCGACGCCATCGTCAGGGACTCCATCGCCGAATCGCGACCGAGCTTCCTGGACGCCGTTCTCAAGGAGAACATCGACCGGAAGAATCTGGATCCGATTGAAGAGGCACAGGCCGTCGAAGCGATGGTCCAGGAGTGCGGGTCCGCCGGCGCCGCGGCCAAGCAGTTCAAACGACACGAAAGTTGGGTCTCCCAGCGCAGGGCCCTCTTGAAGCTGACACCCGAACTTCAAGAGCAGGTGCGCGCAGGTTCCCTTCCCGTGCGGCTGGCGCGCTCTATCGCGATCAAGCCGGCAACGGAACAAGAACCGGCATTGCGAGCGCTGGAGGAGCAACAACAGCAGGAGCGAGCTGCGAAGCGGGCAAGGAAGGCGCGCAGTTCCGCTACTGACGCGGAGCGCACGGAGGCGGGCGTGCCGCAGCCTCGGGACGAAGAGGCCCCCGGGAAGGGAGTTAGGGGCTCCCGCGCGAGGGCCGCTGACGCTGAAGTTCCATGGGACTCCACCGAGAAGCTCGCGGCAATGATCCGTGATCGCCTCACGGGGAGAGCAGTCGCGGACCTGGTTCGCCTGCTTCAGGCGTAGGAGTCGCGAGGCGGGCTGTCTTCTTTACCGCGGTAAAGAAGACAACGCAACACCGACCCGGCGGGAAAGAGGGTAAGC
>NZ_JBEZJL010000181.1:0-1928 GCF_040651755.1 Actinomadura sp. NPDC048394
GGTTTTGGGGGGGGGGGGCCGGGGGGGGGCCCCCCCCCCGCCCCCCCCCCCCCCCCCGCCCCCGGGTCGCGCCACCCCACCACCCCCTTCCGTACCGTCACGGCAATCGACGGCGGGATGTCGAGGCGGCCGTGCCGACTCCGACCAGAGGGTGAAGCACTTCCGACAGCATCTCCCGAGGAGCTCCGATGTCCCGTAGCAGCAGCAAGTCAGCCCGTGTCGTCACCGTCGCCGCCGGCGTCGAGACCACCGACCGGACGGCACCGGTCCGCGACGACCGCCACGAGGCGCTCGAGGTCCTCATCGGCAAGTGGATCAACGAAGGCCACACCGTCGCGACTGCGGAGGCCCCGTCGGTTCCGATCCTCACCAGCGATATCTACGAGTGGGCGCCCGGCGGCTTCTTCATCGTGCACTCGGCCTACGGAAGGATCGGCGACACCTCCGTCGGCGGCGTCGAGATCATCGGCATCGACGGCGAGGCGTACAGCTCCACCTTCTACGACAGCTTCGGCAACGTCCACGTCTCACGACTGGAGATCGACGGCGACGAGCTGCGATGGATCGGCGACCGCACGCGCTGCACCGCGACACTGACCGACGGCGGTTTCACCCAGGTCGCCCGCCACGAGTCGAGCGCTGACGGCGAGACCTGGGCGCCATCGATGAACGTCACCCTCCGCAAGGCCACCTGACCAATACGCGGAATTCGACTATGCAGCCCAGTCGAGGGCGCCATCCGGTGGCCCGTTGCCGCCGGGTGATCCGATTGATCTTCGGGCGTCGGGTGGTGGCAGTAGCCGGTAGACGTAGCGCCCGTCTTGATCTTTGGTGATCTGGATCTGGTCTGGGTTGGTGTGTTTGAAGCGGTTGTGCCATCCGCAGGTGAGGGCGAGTTGGTCGATGTCGGTGGGTGAGTGTCCGAGTGCCCATCCGTTGACGTGGTCGACCTCGCACAGCGTGCCGGGGGTCTCGCATTCCCTTACCGCACATGTGGGGTAGAGGGTTTCGAGGACTTGGCGTTGGGCTGCGCTCGCGAACCGTTCCCGGTGGCCCAGGTACAGCGGAGTGTTCCCGCGTCCCAGCAGGAGGGGTGAGACTCCGGCTGAGAGGGCGATGCGGCGCGCCTGGGCGGCGGGGACCGGGGTGCCGTCGGTGAGGCGGGCGGGGGCGTTGCCACCGGTCAGTGTCTCCAGGTCACAGATGACGGTGACCTTGGTGGCCTTGTGCCCACCCGACAGCACGCTGGACAGGGCGGCGGCGGTGCGTTCGGAGAAGTCGCGGCGGTCTTCCGGCCCGGCCGGCTTGGCCAGCGGAGCCAGAGCGCCGTCCCAGATCGCGGCGTCCTCGGGGTTCAGCCACCCTTTGACGTACCGGCCGCCGTCCAGCGAACGGGTGGTGGTGAGCCAGGACTTGTCATAGCCGCGTTTGGTGTCCTCATCCGGGGCGTCTTCGGTGTCGTCGCGCTCAGCGATGAGGTCGCGGATGCGGCGGCCGAACGCGGCGACCTTCCCGGCCGAGAAGCCCTGGTCGACGAACCCGAGCAGGGTTGTCTCGGCCTCTGCGCAGTTGGTGTCATCCAGGCGGGCTACCGAGTCGGCGACGGTGGTGGCGTAACCAAAGGACAGGTCACCGGAGGCCAGTGCGGCGGCAACGTGGGGCAGGCGGTGGCGCTGCCGGGCGAGGGTGAGGCGTTCCTTGGCGCGGTTGTCGCGCATGCCCAGCCGCGACCGAAGCCACGCCTGGGTGGAGGGATATCCCCAGCGGGCTTGTTCTCCGGTGGCGTCGACTCGGCCGATGAATCCGGCGAGCGCGCTTTCCTGCATATCAGCGGCGGCCGCGAGGGTTTCGGTGAGTTCGAGGCAGGCGGCGGCTGATTCGGGGGCGTCTCTGGTGGCGAGTTCAGTGGCGATGGCGGAGAGCGCGTT
>NZ_JBEZJL010000182.1:0-1865 GCF_040651755.1 Actinomadura sp. NPDC048394
GCCTCCCCCCCCCGCAGCTCTGGGGCCGGGGGGGGGGGGGGGGGGTGGGGGGGGGGCCGCCCCCCCCCCCCCCCGCCCCCGGGTCGCGCCACCCCACCACCCCCCTCCGTCAGGTACGAAGACACCCAAGCCCCCAACGGCTGTGCCGCGTTCCGGCCGATCATTCGGCGGCTGCCGCTGCGGCTGCCGGGGGCGTGCTGCGGGGGCGGCTGCGGCTGCGAGGGCGGCGGCGGCTGCGCGGCTGGCCGCGACGGCGTAGCTGCGGTGGCGTAGCTGCGGTGGCGGCCACAGAGTGTGGATGTGGGCATGCCGGAGCCGCCCGTGACCCGAATGGATCCGGGCGGACTCAGCGGTCATGCCGGTGGGGTGGTTATGCGGCCCAGTCGAGGGTGCCGGGCGGCCCGATGCTGCCCGGTGGCCCGGTTGCCCCTCGCGCATCGGGTGGTGGCAAGAGCCGGTACACATACCGCCCATCCGGATCCTTGGTGATCTGGATCTGGTCGGGACGGGTGTGTTTGAACCGGTTGTGCCATCCGCAGGTGAGGGCGAGCTGATCGATGTCGGTGGGTGAGTGTCCGAGTGCCCAGCCGTTGACGTGGTCGACCTCGCACAGCGTGCCCGGCGTCTCGCATTCCCTTACCGCGCATGTGGGGTAGAGCGTCTCCAGCACTTGCCGTTGTGCTGCGGAGGCGAACCGTTCCCGGTGCCCCAGGTACAGCGGCGTGTTCCCCCGCCCCAGGAGCAGCGGCGACACCCCGGCGGCCAGGGCGATGCGGCGCGCCTGGGCGGCGGGGATCGGCGTCCCGTCGGTCAGGCGGGCGGGGGCGTTGCCGCCGGTGAGGGTGTCCAGGTCGCAGATGACCGTCACCTTGGTGGCCTTGTGTCCACCCGACAGCACGCTGGACAGGGCGGCGGCGGTGCGTTCGGAGAAGTCGCGGCGGTCGTCGGGTCCGGCCGGCTTGGCCAGCGGAGCCAGGGTGCCGTCCCAGATCGCGGCGTCCTCGGGGTTCAGCCAGCCCTTCACATACCGGCCGCCGTCCAGCGAACGCGTCGTGGTCAGCCAGGACTTGTCGTAACCGCGCTTGGTGTCCTCATCCGGGGCGTCCTCGGTGTCGTCGCGTTCGGCGATGAGGTCGCGGATGCGGCGGCCGAACGCGGCGACCTTCCCGGCCGAGAAACCCTGATCGACGAACCCGAGGAGTGTTGTCTCGGCTTCTGTGCAGTCGGTGTCGTCGAGCCTTGCGATCGAGTCGGCGACGGTGGTGGCGTAGCCGTAGGACAGGTCGCCCGAGGCGAGTGCGGCGGCAACGTGGGGCAGGCGGTGGCGCTGCCGGGCGAGGGTGAGGCGCTCCTTGGCGCGGTTGTCGCGCATGCCGAGGCTGGATCGCAGCCACGCCTGGGTGGAGGGATAGCCCCACCGCTGCTGCTCCCCGGTGGCGTCGACTCGGCCGATGAATCCGGCGAGCGCGCTTTCCTGCATATCTGCTGCGGCCGCAAGGGTTTCAGTGAGTTCCAGGCATGCGGCCGCTGATTCCGGGGCTTCGCGCTGGGCGAGTTCAGTGGCGATGGCGGAGAGCGCGTTCACCAATTCCATGGTGGACGCGGCCCCAAGCTCGACCGTCACTGATTGCATAGGTAAATAGTACCCTGTGCGACTGACATTCGAGGCCGTTCGAGGCACATTCTTCCCGGTATTTTTGGCGGGAAAGGCCACCGGGCCTCGCGGCTTCTTGGCGCTCTCCACATCACGCACGCGCAAGGGAGTCTCGGCCCTTACGGAAGGGGGTGGTGGGGTGGCGCGACCCGGGGGCGGGGCAGGCGGAGCCTGCCCCCATCACCTGCCCAGGGGCCGCAGAGGCTCCAAA
>NZ_JBEZJL010000183.1:0-1734 GCF_040651755.1 Actinomadura sp. NPDC048394
CCCCCGGGTCGCGCCACCCCACCACCCCCCTCCGTAAGGGCCGAGACTCGACTGCGTATGTGACGCCAAGAGCGCCAAGGAGCCGCGAGGCCCGGTGGCCTTTCCCGCCAAAAATACCGAGAAGAATGTGCCCTGAGTGGCCTCGAATGTCAGTCACGCAGGGTACTATTTACGTATGCAATCAGTGACGGTCGAGCTTGGGGCCGCGTCCACCATGGAATTGGTGAACGCGCTCTCCGTCATCGCCACTGAACTCGCCCAGCGCGAAGCCCCGGAATCAGCGGCCGCCTGCCTGGAACTCACCGAGACCCTCGCGGCTGCAGCAGATATGCAGGAAAGCGCGCTCGCCGGATTCATCGGCCGAGTCGACGCCACCGGAGAACAAGCCCGCTGGGGCTATCCCTCCACACAGGCGTGGCTTCGGTCGCGGCTGGGCATGCGCGACAACCGCGCCAAGGAGCGCCTCACCTTCGCCCGGCAGCGCCACCGCCTTCCGCAAGTAGCTGAGCGGCTGGCGTCCGGTGAGCTGTCCTTCGGCTACGCCACCACGGTGGCCGACTCGGTCGCCCGCCTGGACGACACCGACTGCGCAGAAGCCGAGACAACCCTGCTCGGGTTCGTCGATCAGGGCTTCTCGGCCGGGAAGGTCGCCGCGTTCGGCCGCCGCATCCGCGACCTCATCGCCGAACGCGACGACACCGAAACCGCACCGGATGAGGACACCAAACGCGGCTATGACAAGTCCTGGCTGACCACGACGCGTTCCCTGGACGGCGGCCGGTACGTCAAAGGCTGGCTGAACCCCGAAGACGCCGCCATCTGGGACGGCACCCTCGGCCCGCTGGCCAAGCCGGCCGGGCCGGAAGACCGCCGCGACTTCTCCGAACGCACCGCCGCCGCCCTGTCCAGCGTGCTGTCGGGTGGACACAAGGCCACCAAGGTCACCGTCATCTGCGACCTGGACACACTGACCGGCGGCAACGCCCCGGCCCGCCTCACCGACGGCACGCCGATCCCCGCCCCGCAGGCCCGCCGCATCGCCCTGGCGGCTGGGGTATCGCCCCTCCTCCTGGGGCGGGGGAACACCCCGCTGTACCTGGGCCACCGGGAACGGTTCGCCAGCGCAGCCCAACGGCAAGTGCTGGAAACGCTCTACCCCACCTGCGCGGTGCGAGAGTGCGAGACGCCGGGCACGCTGTGCGAGGTGGACCACGTCAACGGGTGGGCACTGGGCCACAGTCCCACCGACATTGATCAGCTCGCCCTCACCTGCGGATGGCACAACCGGTTCAAACACACCCGCCCCGACCAGATCCAGATCACCAAAGATCCGGACGGGCGATACGTCTACCGGCTGCTGCCACCACCCGATGCCCGAGGGACAACCGGGCCACCGGGCAGCATTGGGCCGCCCGGCACCCTCGATTGGGCCGCATAACCATCCCATCGGCATGACCGCCGAGTTGCCCGGACCCACTCGTATCCCGGGCTGCTTCGGCATGCCCATACCCCAGCGCGGCACACCCCAAGTCAGCGCCACCTCATTCCCGCAGCGTGAAACGGCGAACTGCCCGGGCCGTCTCGGTAGGCGAATGCAGTGCAGCGCTCGGCAGCGTGCTCCCATGTTGACGGGATAGAGCAAAGGGGCGCCCTTCGATCCTCTTCGTACCTGACGGAGGGGGGTGGTGGGGTGGCGCGACCCGGGGGCGGGGGGGGGGGGGGCGGGGCCCCCCC
>NZ_JBEZJL010000184.1:0-1683 GCF_040651755.1 Actinomadura sp. NPDC048394
GCGGGGCGGCGGGGCCGCCCGCGGCGGGGGGGGGGGGGCCGGGCCCCCCCCGGCCCGCGCGGGGGGCGCCCCCCCCCCCCCGCCCCCCACGTCCACGGCCGTGCCGACGGGCACCTCCCCCACCGGTTCGCCGGTCGCCGGGTCGGTCACCGTGAACGCGCCGTCCCCGCCGCTGCGGCTCCACCGCGCGCCCGCCAGCGTCCACCTGTCGCCTGGCCGCATCCCGTGCACCTCCTGCCGTCACGAAGTCCCCGACCGCCGTTGACTACCCGGAGATCGCCGCTTCAATGACGGCGGGATCCGCGTCGACGGCGGCAGGGACCTGCGTCAGCGGCGGCGGGGACCTGCGTCAGTGTTCACTTACTGGATCGGCTACGGTGGAGCCCCGCACGAGAGTCGAGGGAGGCGCGGGTGGACTTCGATCTGCCGGAGAACGCGGCCGCGGTGCGCGAGGGCGTGCTGGCGATCGCCGGGAAGTACGACCAGGAGTACTGGAGCCGCTGCGACGCCGACAAGCGGTGGCCGGAGGAGGTCTGGCGGGAGCTGGTCCAGGGCGGCTGGCACAGCCTGGCGATCCCCGAGGAGCACGGCGGCGCGGGCCAGGGCCTGCTGGAGCTGGCGGTGGCGCTGGAGGCGCTCGCCGAGGGCGGCGCGGGCGGCGCCGCGTCGTTCATGTACCTGCTCACCCCGGCGTTCGGCGGGCTGACCATCGCCCGGCACGGCACCGAGGAGCAGAAGCGCGCGTTCCTGCCGCGGATCGCGGCGGGCGAGATCGAGACCTGCTTCGCGATCACCGAGCCGGACGCGGGCAGCAACGCGATGAACATCTCCACGCAGGCCCGGGGGGACGGCGACGGCTTCGTGGTGAACGGCCAGAAGATCTGGATCTCCGGGGTGGAGCGCGCCGACTACCTGGTGCTCGTCACGCGGACGATCCCGGCGGCCGAAGCGAAGCCGCGCACGAACGGCTTCACCGTCCTGCTGGTGGACGTCAAGCGTGCCGTCGCCGACGGCACGCTCACCTACCGGCCGATCCCGAAGCTCGGCACCAACACCGTCGCGTCCAGCATGGTGTTCCTGGACGGTGTGCGCGTCCCCGCCGACCACGTCCTCGGGGAGGTGGACCAGGGCTTCGCCGTCCTGTGGGACATCCTCAACCCCGAGCGGATCCTCGCCGCCGCGGGCGGCGTCGGGTCCGGCGGCCTGGTGCTGAAGATCGCCTGCGACTACGCCACCGACCGCGCGCCCTTCGGCAAGCCGATCGGGTCGAACCAGGGCATCGCGTTCCCGCTCGCCCGGATCAAGGCGCAGCTGGAGCTGGCCCGGCTGATGACCTACAAGGCGGCGTGGCTGTGGGACCAGGGCCGCCCCTGCGGCTCGGAGGCCAACATCGCCAAGCTCACCGCGGCCGACGCCGCCTGGCAGGCCGCCGACCGCGCCTTCCAGACCCACGGCGGCATGGCGTACTCGCTGGAGTACCCGGTCGCCCGGATGTTCCGCGACGCCCGCATCGCCAAGAACATCCCGGTCGCCGAGGAGCTCGTCCTGGCCCACATAGCCCAGCACGAGCTCGGCCTCCCGCGCTCCTACTGACCGCCGGCTCGCGGTGGGGCGCCCGCCGGGGGCGCCCCAAGGCCGCGGCGCCCCAAGCGTGTCTACCGGGGGAGGCGCCGTCGGGGTGGG
>NZ_JBEZJL010000185.1:0-1679 GCF_040651755.1 Actinomadura sp. NPDC048394
ACTATTTACCTATGCAATCAGTGACGGTCGAGCTCGGGGCCGCGTCCACCATGGAATTGGTGAACGCGCTCTCCGCCATCGCCACTGAACTCGCCCAGCGCCAAGCCCCGGAATCAGCGGCCGCCTGCCTGGAACTCACCGAAACCCTCGCGGCCGCAGCAGATATGCAGGAAAGCGCGCTCGCCGGATTCATCGGCCGAGTCGACGCCACCGGAGAACAAGCCCGCTGGGGATATCCCTCCACCCAGGCATGGCTGCGCTCACGGCTGGGCATGCGCGACAACCGCGCCAAGGAGCGCCTCACCCTCGCCCGCCAGCGCCACCGCCTGCCCCACGTTGCCGCCGCACTCGCCTCCGGCGACCTGTCCTTCGGTTACGCCACCACCGTCGCCGACTCGGTCGCCCGCCTGGACGACACCGACTGCGCCGAAGCCGAGACAACCCTCCTCGGGTTCGTCGACCAGGGCTTCTCCGCCGGGAAGGTCGCAGCCTTCGGCCGCCGGATCCGCGATCTGATCGCCGAACGCGACGGCACCGAAGACGCCCCCGATGAGGACACCAAACGCGGCTACGACAAGTCCTGGCTCACCACCACCCGTTCACTGGACGGCGGCCGGTACGTCAAAGGCTGGCTGAACCCCGAAGACGCCGCGATCTGGGACGGCACCCTCGGCCCGCTGGCCAAGCCGGCCGGACCCGACGACCGCCGCGACTTCTCCGAACGCACCGCCGCCGCCCTGTCCAGCGTGCTGTCCGGCGGACACAAGGCCACCAAGGTGACGGTCATCTGCGACCTGGAGACACTGACCGGCGGCAACGCCCCGGCCCGCCTCACTGACGGCACGCCGATCCCCGCCGCCCAGGCCCGCCGCATCGCCCTCGCCGCCGGGGTATCGCCGCTGCTGCTCGGGCGGGGGAACACGCCGCTGTACCTGGGCCACCGGGAACGGTTCGCCAGCGCAGCCCAACGGCAAGTGCTCGAAACCCTCTACCCCACCTGCGCGGTACGAGAATGCGAGACCCCGGGCACGCTGTGCGAAGTGGACCACGTCAACGGATGGGCACTGGGCCACAGTCCCACCGACATCGATCAGCTCGCCCTCACCTGCGGATGGCACAACCGGTTCAAACACACCCGCCCCGACCAGATCCAGATCACCAAAGATCCGGACGGGCGCTACGTCTACCGGCTGCTGCCACCACCCGACGCCCGAGGGGCAACCGGACCACCGGGCAGCATCGGGCCGCCCGGCACCCTCGACTGGGCCGCATAACCACCCCACCGGCATGACCGCCGAGCCCGCCCGGATCCATTCGGGTCACGGGCGGTCTCGGCATGCCCACATCCACACCCCTGTGGCCGCCACCGCATCCACGCCATCGCGGCCAGCCGCGCAGCCGCCACCGCCCTCGCAGCCGCAGCCGCCCCCGCAGCACGCCCCCTGGTAGCCGCAGCCGCAGAATCATCGGCCGGAACGCGGCACAGCCGTTGGGGCTTGGTCGTCTTCGCACCTGACGGAGGGGGGTGGTGGGGTGGCGCGACCTGGGGGCGGGGCAGGCGGAGCCTGCCCCCATCACCTGCCTAGGGGCCGCAGAGGCTCCAAAGTCAAGGGTGGACGAAGTCCATCGCGTAGCGACGCCGAAGGCGCCCTTGACTTTGGAGGGGCGGCCCCGTACGC
>NZ_JBEZJL010000186.1:0-1648 GCF_040651755.1 Actinomadura sp. NPDC048394
TACCGAAAGGCAACCTACACCCTATCACACTCCTCAAATCCCCTACGCCCTTCCTACCCGGGGGGCATGGACGGCCTTCTCGTCGTGGCGTGCGCTGGATCACCATGAGCCGTGTTGCATGATCATGCATTGGCGTGCATACTTCTACTCATGTCCAAGGTGCTCACCTCTCTGCCTGTCGGCCAGCGCGTCGGGATCGCCTTCTCCGGCGGCCTCGACACCTCGGTAGCGGTCGCGTGGATGCGCGAGAAGGGCGCCGTGCCCTGCACCTACACCGCCGACATCGGCCAGTACGACGAGCCCGACATCGCCTCGGTGCCGGGCCGCGCCACCGCCTACGGCGCGGAGGTCGCCCGGCTCGTCGACTGCCGGGAGGCGCTGGTGGAGGAGGGGCTCGCGGCGCTGGCGTGCGGAGCGTTCCACATCCGCTCGGCCGGCCGCGCCTACTTCAACACCACCCCCCTCGGCCGCGCCGTCACCGGCACCCTGCTGGTCCGCGCGATGCTCGAGGACGACGTGCAGATCTGGGGCGACGGCTCCACCTACAAGGGCAACGACATCGAGCGGTTCTACCGCTACGGCCTGCTCGCCAACCCGTCCCTACGGATCTACAAGCCGTGGCTGGACGCCGACTTCGTCGGCGAGCTCGGCGGCCGGACCGAGATGTCGCAGTGGCTGCTCGAACGCGGCCTGCCCTACCGCGACAGCACCGAGAAGGCCTACTCCACCGACGCCAACATCTGGGGCGCGACCCACGAGGCCAAGGCCCTGGAGCACCTCGACGCGGGCATCGAGATCGTCGACCCGATCATGGGCGTCCGGTTCTGGGACCCCGAGGTGGAGATCCTCACCGAGGACGTCACCATCGGCTTCCAGCAGGGCCGCCCCGTGACGATCAACGGCAAGGAGTTCGCCACCGCCGTCGACCTGGTGCTGGAGGCCAACGCCATCGGCGGACGGCATGGCATGGGCATGTCCGACCAGATCGAGAACCGGGTCATCGAGGCCAAGAGCCGCGGCATCTACGAGGCGCCCGGCATGGCGCTGCTGCACGCCGCGTACGAGCGGCTCGTCAACGCCATCCACAACGAGGACACCCTCGCCACCTACCAGAGCGAGGGCCGCCGCCTCGGCCGGCTGATGTACGAGGGCCGCTGGCTCGACCCGCAGGCGCTCATGCTCCGCGAGTCGCTGCAGCGCTGGGTCGGCACCGCCGTCACCGGCGAGGTGACGCTGCGGCTGCGGCGCGGCGAGGACTACTCGATCCTCGACACGTCCGGCCCGTCGTTCAGCTACCACCCGGACAAGCTGTCCATGGAGCGCACCGAGGACTCCGCGTTCGGGCCCGTCGACCGCATCGGCCAGCTCACCATGCGGAACCTCGACATCGCCGACTCCCGCGCCCGCCTGGAGCAGTACGCGGGGCTCGGCATGGTCGGGGACGCCGCGCACCCGGCGCTGATCGGCGCCGCGCAGGCCGCCTCGACCGGGCTGATCGGCGCGATGGACGCCGGCGGCGCCCAGGCGATCGCGTCCCGCGGCGAGACGACCACCGGCGAGGAGCTCCTCGACGCCGCCGCCATGGAAGCCGGCACCGACTAGCCCGTCCCGCTAGACGAGTGGCGTGTCGCCTCATGCGGAACCGCAT
>NZ_JBEZJL010000188.1:0-1590 GCF_040651755.1 Actinomadura sp. NPDC048394
CGGTCGTTCTGGGCGGCGGTGCCCCTGATCTGCGGCGTCACGTTCCTGGACCGGGGCGCGAGCGCCGTCCGCAACGCGCTGGTCGCGCACGCGCTTCCGTCAGGTACGAAGAGGATCGAAGGGCGCCCCTTGCTCTATCCCGTCAATACGCGAGCACGCTGCCGAGCGCTGCGATGCATTCGGCGGGCGCGTGGTCTGTTCGGTTCGCCCATTCGCGGTGGGGAATTCCGTGCTGCTTGGCCGCCGGGCATCGGCTGGAGCTGTGATGGTGCCGCGAGGCTAGGGCAGTGCAGGGGAGGGGCGCTGCGGTGCCGCTCCCAGTTGAGGGCCGCTCGATGTTCCCCCGGGCGTGGGGCCAGGCAGGCCAGGCCGTGATGGTGGCTGCGCTGGTGTGTGGTGTGGGCATGCCGATGCCGCCCGGACACGAGTGGTCCGGGCGGGCCTGGCGGTCAGGCCGGGGGGTGGTTATGCGGCCCAGTGGAGGGTGCTATCCGGTGGGCCGATGCTGCCCGGTGGCCCGGTTGCCCCTCGCGCGTCTGGTGGTGGTAGCAGCCGGTAGACGTAGCGCCCGTCTTGATCTTTGGTGATCTGGATCTGGTCGGGGCGGGTGTGTTTGAAGCGGTTGTGCCATCCGCAGGTGAGGCTGAGCTGGTCGATGTCGGTGGGCGAGTGTCCGAGGGCCCAGCCATTGACGTGGTCCACTTCGCACAACGTGCCGGGAATCTCGCACTCTCGCACTGCACATGAGGGATAGAGCGTTTCCAGCACCTGCCGTTGGGCTGGGGAGGCGAACCGTTCCCGGTGGCCCAGGTAGAGCGGAGTGTTTCCGCGTCCGAGGAGCAACGGTGAGACTCCGGCGGCCAGGGCGATGCGGCGGGCCTGGGTGGCGGGGATGGGGGTTCCGTCGGTGAGGCGGGCCGGGGCGTTGCCGCCGGTGAGCGTCTCGAGGTCGCAGATGACGGTGACCTTGGTGGCCTTGTGTCCGCCCGACAGCACGCTGGAGAGCGCCGCTGCCGTTCGCTCGGCGACGTCGCGGCGGTCGTCGGGTCCGGCCGGCTTGGCCAGCGGGGCGAGGGTGCCGTCCCAGATGGCGGCGTCTTCGGGGTTCAGCCAGCCTTTGACGTACCGGCCGCCGTCCAGCGAACGTGTCGTGGTCAGCCAGGACTTGTCGTAGCCGCGTTTGGTGTCCTCGTCGGGGGTGTCTTCGGTGTCGTCGCGTTCGGCGATGAGGTCGCGGATGCGGTGGCCGAACGTGGCGACCTTCCCGGCGGAAAAGCCTTGGTCGACGAAGCCGAGGAGTGTGGCTTCGGCTTCTGCGCAGTCGGTGTCGTCCAGGCGGGCGACCGAGTCGGCCACGGTGGTGGCGTAGCCGAAGGACAGCTCACCGGACGCCAACCGCTCAGCCACTTGGGGCAGGCGGTGCCGCTGCCGTGCGAGAGTGAGGCGCTCCTTGGCGCGGCTCTCGCGCATGCCGAGGCGGGAGCGGAGCCACGCGCGGGTGGAGGGGAATCCCCACCGCTGCTGCTCCCCGGTGGCGTCGACTCGGCCGATGAATCCGGCGAGCGCGCTTTCCTGCATATCTGCTGCGGC
>NZ_JBEZJL010000189.1:0-1557 GCF_040651755.1 Actinomadura sp. NPDC048394
TACCTATGCAATCAGTGACGGTCGAGCTCGGGGCCGCGTCCACCATGGAATTGGTGAACGCGCTCTCCGCCATCGCCACTGAACTCGCCCAGCGCGAAGCCCCGGAATCACCGGCGGCCTGCCTGGAACTCACCGAAACGCTCGCGGCCGCAGCAGATATGCAGGAAAGCGCGCTGGCTGGATTCATCGGCCGAGTCGATGCCGCCGGGGAGCAGCAGCGGTGGGGATTCCCCTCCACCCGGGCCTGGCTCCGGTCCCGCCTCGGCATGCGCGAAAGCCGCGCCAAAGAGCGCCTCACCCTGGCGCGGCAGCGGCACCGCCTGCCCCAAGTGGCTGAGCGGCTGGCGGCCGGTGAACTGTCCTTCGGCTACGCCACCACCATCACCGACGCCCTGGCCCGGCTGGACGACACCGACTGCGCAGAGGCCGAAGCCACACTCCTCGGATTCGTCGACCAAGGCTTCTCCGCCGGGAAGGTCGCCACGTTCGGCCACCGGATCCGCGACGTCATCGCCGAACGGGACGACACCGAAGACACCCCCGACGAGGACACCAAACGCGGCTACGACAAGTCCTGGCTGACGACGACGCGTTCGCTAGACGGGGGCCGCTACGTCAAAGGCTGGCTGAACCCCGAGGACGCCGCGATCTGGGACGGCACCCTCGGCCCGCTGGCCAAGCCGGCCGGACCCGAAGACCGCCGCGACGTGGCCGAGCGGACCGCCGCCGCGCTCTCCAGTGTGCTGTCGGGCGGACACAAGGCCACCAAGGTCACCGTCATCTGCGACCTGGACACACTCACCGGAGGCAACGCCCCCGCCCGCCTGACCGACGGCACCCCAATCCCCGCCGCCCAGGCTCGCCGCATCGCCCTCGCGGCCGGGGTATCGCCCCTGCTCCTGGGGCGCGGGAACACCCCGCTCTACCTGGGCCACCGAGAACGGTTCGCCAGCGCAGCCCAACGCCAAGTCCTCGAAACCCTCTACCCCACCTGCGCGGTACGAGAATGCGAGACCCCCGGCACGCTGTGCGAAGTCGACCACGTCAACGGATGGGCACTCGGACACTCACCCACCGACATCGACCAACTCGCCCTCACCTGCGGATGGCACAACCGCTTCAAACACACCCGCCCCAACCAGATCCACATCACCAAAGAACAAGACGGGCGGTATGTGTACCGGCTGTTGCCACCACCCGATGCGCGAGAGGCAACTGGGCCGCCGGGCAGCATTGGGCCACCCGGCACTCTCGACTGGGCTGCATAACCATTCCACCGGCATGACCGCTGAGTCCGCCCGGACCTTTTCGGATTCCGGGCGGCTCCGGCATGCCCGCATCCACGCCATCGCAGCCAGCACAGCAGCCGCCATCGAGGCACCCTCCCCGCAGCCGCAGCCGCAGCCGCAGCCGCAGCCGCAGCCGCAGCCGCAGCCGCAGCCGCAGCCGCAGCCGCCGAGTGATCGGCCGGCCGTAACGCGGCACGGCCGTTGGGGGCTTGGGTGTCTTCGTACCTGACGGAGGGGGGTGGTGGGGTGGCGCGACCTGGGGGCGGGG
>NZ_JBEZJL010000190.1:0-1555 GCF_040651755.1 Actinomadura sp. NPDC048394
TCCACCCTTGACTTTGGAGCCTCTGCGGCCCCTGGGCAGGTGATGGGGGCAGGCTCCGCCTGCCCCGCCCCCGAGTCGCGCCACCCCACCACCCCCCTCCGTAAGGTACGAAGACACCCAAGCCCCCAACGGCTGTGCCGCGTTCCGGCCCGATGATTCAGCGGCTGCCGCTGCGGCTGCTCGGGGGCGTGCTGTGGGGGCGGCTGCGGGGCTGGCCACGATGGTGTGGATGGGGCATGCCGAGACCGCCCGCGACCCGAATGGATCCGGGCGGACTCAGCGGCCATGCCGGTGCAATGGCTATGCGGCCCAGTCGAGAGTGCTATCGGGTGGGCCGGTGCCGGGTGCCCTCCGAGCATCTACCGGTGGCAAGAGCCGATACACATACCGCCCATCCGGATCCTTGGTGATCTGGATCTGGTCGGGCCGGGTGTGTTTGAACCGGTTGTGCCACCCGCAGGTGAGAGCGAGCTGATCAATGTCGGTGGGACTGTGGCCCAGTGCCCACCCGTTGACGTGGTCCACCTCGCACAGAGTGCCCGGGGTCTCGCATTCCCTTACCGCGCAGGTGGGGTAGAGGGTTTCGAGCACTTGGCGTTGTGCTGCGCTGGCGAACCGTTCCCGGTGGCCCAGGTACAGCGGAGTGTTCCCCCGCCCGAGAAGCAGCGGCGATACACCAGCCGCCAGGGCGATGCGGCGGGCCTGGGCTGCGGGGATCGGCGTGCCGTCAGTGAGGCGGGCCGGGGCGTTGCCTCCGGTGAGCGTCTCCAGGTCGCAGATGACCGTCACCTTGGTGGCCTTGTGTCCACCGGACAGGACGCTGGACAGGGCCGCTGCTGTCCGCTCGGGGAGGTCGCGGCGGTCGTCCGGTCCGGCCGGCTTGGCCAGCGGGGCCAGGGTGCCGTCCCAGATCGCGGCGTCCTCGGGGTTCAGCCAGCCTTTGACATACCGGCCGCCGTCCAAGGAACGCGTCGTGGTCAGCCAGGACTTGTCATAGCCGCGTTTGGTGTCCTCGTCCGGTGCGTCCTCGGTGCCGTCGCGTTCGGCGATGAGGTCGCGGATGCGGCGGCCGAACGCGGCGACCTTCCCGGCCGAGAAGCCCTGGTCGACGAACCCGAGGAGGGTTGTCTCGGCTTCGGCGCAGTCGGTGTCGTCGAGCCTTGCGATCGAGTCGGCGACGGTGGTGGCGTAGCCGAAGGACAGCTCCCCGGCCGCCAGCCGCTCGGTTACTTGCGGAAGGCGGTGGCGCTGCCGGGCGAGGGTGAGGCGTTCCTTGGCGCGGTTGTCGCGCATGCCCAGCCGCGACCGCAGCCACGCCTGCGTGGAGGGATATCCCCACCGCTGCTGCTCCCCCGTGGCATCGACCCGGCCGATGAATCCGGCCAGCGCGCTTTCCTGCATATCTGCTGCGGCCGCAAGGGTCTCGGTGAGTTCCAGGCATGCGGCCGCCGACTCGGGGACGTCTCTGGTGGCGAGTTCAGTGGCGATGGCGGAGAGCGCGTTCACCAATTCCATGGTGGACGCGGCCCCAAGCTCGACCGTCACTGATTGCATA
>NZ_JBEZJL010000191.1:0-1522 GCF_040651755.1 Actinomadura sp. NPDC048394
CGCGCCGGGAATGCCGGGGCGGCGGCGGGACCGGCGGTCACGCCGGGCCGGTCGTCACTACTTCTTCTTCTGGAAGGCGCTGTAGTCGTCCTGGGCCGCCTTCATGACCTCTTGAGCGGACTTCTTGCCGGCGACGAGGCCCTGCAGCGGACCGCCGAACGCGTCGGTGAACGTCGGGGTCGTGTAGTCGATGTAGGGGGTGGTGCCGTCGTTCTTGCTGAGCTCGGCCCAGGCCGTCGACACCTCCTTCATCAGCGGCTTGTCCGGCTGCGTGGTCGCGGGCAGCACGGGGAGGCTGCCGGCCTGCACCGCCACGTTCATCGCCTCGGGCGAGGTGATGAAGTTGATGTAGGCGGCGGCGACGTCGGCGTGCTTGGACTTGGACGTGATCGACCACGGCAGGCTCTCGCCGCCCATCGTGGCGACCGGCTGCCCCGCCTGCGGCGCGGGCGGCAGCAGGAAGCCGACCTTGTCCTTCATCCGGTCGTTGAGGTCCGGCGCCCACCAGGTGCCGCCGAACATGAACACGCCCTCGCCCTTGGCGAAGTTCACCGGGGTGTCGTCCCACTTCACCGAGTTGGAGTCCTTGGTGAGGTAGCCCTTCTTCGCCCAGTCCGCGAGCTTCTGCGCGGCCTGCACGTTGGGCGCGTCCGTCCAGGAGCCGCCGCTGCCGAACACCAGCTTGCGGACGGCGTCCTTGCCGGTCGCCGCGTCCTGCAGGATGCCGTACAGCTGCATCGCGGGCAGCTTCTCCAGGTTGCCGAACGCGATCGGCACCTCGCCCTTGCCCTTGGCGGTGGCGAGCGCCTGCTCGAACTCGTCCCACGTCTTCGGCGGCTGGACGCCGAGCTTGGCGAGCTTCTCCTTGTTGTAGTAGAGCCCGACGATCTCGCCGTTCAGCGAGACGCCGTACAGGTCGCCCGACCCGATGAGCTTGCCGTCCTTGGTGACGCTGTTGAGGTCCAGCAGGCCCTTCGGGTACCGCTTGGACCACCCGTACGCCTGGTCGTAGGCGCCGAGCGGCAGCAGCATGCCGTCCTTGACGTACTGGGCCATGGACGCGTAGCCCTGGTTGGCCTCGACGACGTCGGGCGGGTTGCTGCCCGACAGCGCGAGCCGCAGCGTCTTCTGCAGGTCGCTGAAGGAGCGCGACACCCGCTTGATCTTCACGTTCGGGTACTTGGCCTCGAACTGGGCGTTGAGCTTCTCGATCTGCTCCTTCAGCCCGCCCTGGACCTCCTGGTCCCAGACGGTGAGCGTCACGTTCCCGGCCTTGGCGACGTCGGTGCTGACCGCCGCGGGCGCCTTGCTCGCCGGCTTGTCGTCCGACGAGCCCGGCGCGCAGGCGGCGGCGAGCGCGGTCACCAGGGCCGCCGCCGCGGCGACCGTGCTCCGTCTCATGAGCGTCGGCATTCCTGCGGCTCCTTTCTGTGCTGCTGTCCCGTGCCGGCGCCCCGGCCATCATGACCCCGCCCGGGATCGTCAGCGCCAGCACGGTGGTGCCGTGCGGCAGCTCCGGGAC
>NZ_JBEZJL010000192.1:0-1402 GCF_040651755.1 Actinomadura sp. NPDC048394
GAGGGGAGGGAGAACTCATCTCGAGGAAGGCTTCCCGCTTAGATGCTTTCAGCGGTTATCCCGACCGAACGTAGCCAACCAGCCGTGCCCCTGGCGGGACAACTGGCACACCAGAGGTTCGTCCGTCCCGGTCCTCTCGTACTAGGGACAGACCCTCTCAATTCTCCTACGCGCGCAGCGGATAGGGACCGAACTGTCTCGCGACGTTCTAAACCCAGCTCGCGTGCCGCTTTAATGGGCGAACAGCCCAACCCTTGGGACCTACTCCAGCCCCAGGATGCGACGAGCCGACATCGAGGTGCCAAACCATCCCGTCGATATGGACTCTTGGGGAAGATCAGCCTGTTATCCCCGGGGTACCTTTTAGCCGTTGAGCGACACCACTTCCACACGTAGGTGCCGGATCACTAGGCCCTGCTTTCGCACCTGCTCGACACGTCCGTCTCACAGTCAAGCTCCCTTGTGCCCTTGCACTCGCCACCTGATTGCCAACCAGGCTGAGGGAACCTTTGGGCGCCTCCGTTACTCTTTGGGAGGCAACCGCCCCAGTTAAACTACCCACCAGGCACTGTCCCCCACCCGGATACACGGGCGCGGGTTAGACGCTCAAAACGACCAGAGTGGTATTTCACCAATGACTCCACCCACACTGGCGTGCGGGCTTCACCGTCTCCCACCTATCCTACACAAACCGTTCCAAACGCCAATGCCAAGCTGTAGTGAAGGTCCCGGGGTCTTTCCGTCCTGCTGCGCGAAACGAGCATCTTTACTCGTACTGCAATTTCACCGGGCCTGTGGTTGAGACAGCGGGGAAGTCGTTACGCCATTCGTGCAGGTCGGAACTTACCCGACAAGGAATTTCGCTACCTTAGGATGGTTATAGTTACCACCGCCGTTTACCGGCGCTTAGATTCTCAGCTTCGACCCGAAGGTCTAACCGGTCCTCTTAACGTTCCGGCACCGGGCAGGCGTCAGTCCGTATACAGCGTCTTACGACTTCGCACGGACCTGTGTTTTTAGTAAACAGTCGCTTCCCCCTGGCCTCTGCGACCACCCCCAGCTCAGGCAGCAAGTGCCATCACCAGACGTGGTCCCCCTTCTCCCAAAGTTACGGGGGCAATTTGCCGAGTTCCTTAACCACAGTTCACCCGATCGCCTTGGTATTCTCTACCTGACCACCTGAGTCGGTTTAGGGTACGGGCCGCCGGTACACTCGCTAGAGGCTTTTCTCGGCAGCATGGGATCACTCACTTCACCTAAAACGGCTCGGCATCACATCTCACCCTTAAATGGCGTGCGGATTTACCTACACACCGGGCTACATGCTTACCCCAGGACAACCATCGCCTGGGCTGAGCTACCCTCCTGCGTCACCCCATCACTCACCTACTACCCCCTCGGG
>NZ_JBEZJL010000193.1:0-1383 GCF_040651755.1 Actinomadura sp. NPDC048394
CGACGCCGAAGGCGCCCTTGACTTTGGAGGGGCGGCCCCGTACGCAAGCGCCACCCCACCACCCGAACACCCCTCTTGTGATTCACCCGAACACCCGAATTAAGGACTCCCGAACTACCTAACCGCCCCCGAACACTTTTTCGCTCGATGACCTTGAGCACTTTCCACACCCGAACACCCACTCTTGACGATCACCGCACCCAACACCCCAACCCGCACCCTCAAACCACACCACGTCCCCACACACCCACGTCCACACCCACGTCCATGTCCACGCACGCCCACGTCCACCCACGTCCGGCCAACCGGCTGCGCCGACGCCGCGTAGATCAAGGCATCCGGCCGACAGCCGCCACCCCGCTCCTCGCCACCCCGCAACACCCCTCCCCCGGCTCAACACCCACCAGTCCGTACCCCTCAGCGTCAGCGCGGTCACGCAGTGCGGCGGGCCTCGACGCATCCGCAGCCGCATTTCGGCGCGTGAGGATGTGCGGCACCCCTCCTCCGACTGCTCACCACGCACGCAAACACGCGATGTCCACACCTCGCGGGCGCTGCAGGGTCAGGTGCGGCTGCGGCGATGAGTTCCAGCGGCGGCGATGGTCGAAGCCCGTGAACACCATGAGCATCGCGAGCGGCCAAGGAGCATCAGGATGCGGAAGATCACGGCGGGGCTGTTCATCTCGCTCGACGGAGTCGTCGAGAACCCGCAGGACTGGCACTTCCCCTACTTCAACGACGAGATGGGCCAGGCCGTCGACGCGCAGATGAGCTCGGCCGACACCCTCCTCCTCGGCCGCCGGACCTACGAAAGCTTCGCGGGCGCGTGGCCGGACCGCGAGAAGGCCGGCGCCGAGGACGCGGCCTTCGCGAAGAAGCTCGGCGACGCCCGCAAGATCGTGGTGTCCACGCAGGAGCTCGAGTTCACCTGGCGCAATTCCGAGCAGCTTAAGGGCGACCTCATCGAGGCGGTGACGGCGTTGAAGGCGGAACCGTCGACGGCGGACATCGCGATGAGCGGGTCGGTGTCGCTCGTCCGGCGGCTGCTGGCGGCGGGGCTTCTCGACGAGCTTCACCTGCTGGTCCATCCGATCGCCGTCGGCGAGGGGATGCGGCTGTTCGAGGACGCGGACGCCCCGTTGCCGCTGAAGCTGATCTCCTCCGTGACCTTCGCCACCGGCGTCGTCCACCTGGTGTACCGCCTGGACGACGGCGCTCCGGCCGGCGACTACGCGAAGGCCAAGGCGAGCCTCCCGCAGGCCGCCGACTAGGAGCCCATCCCAAGCCGGCTCAGCCGCCCCAAGCCGGCTCAGCCGCCCCCAAGCCCGCGTGGGCCTTCCGGCGCCGGGGCGAAGATCATGATGTGCGAGCCGCGCCCCTGCG
>NZ_JBEZJL010000194.1:0-1345 GCF_040651755.1 Actinomadura sp. NPDC048394
GGGCCTTCCCCCTGAATCGTGGTCACCCTGAGTCCTGGATCATGGTGTCCGGGCTGGAGGGTCTGGATGGCGAAGGAGAACTACTCGGAGGAGTTCAAGGTCGACGCGGTGGCGTTGTTCTTGTCGACTCCGTCGGCGACGTATGTGTCGGTGGCCCGGGATCTGGGGGTCAGCCGGGGCACGCTGCGGAACTGGGTGCTGGCCGACCGCAAGCGGCGTGCCGCTGCCGGCGAGCTGCCCGGCGGCGGGCCTGCGGCGGAGCCGGGTGAGGCCTGGCAGCAAGCTTCCGGGAAGGGCCCGGTAGGTTTCGACGACGTGGTTGAAGCAGAGAACAGGCAGCTCAGAGCCCGGATTCGGGAGTTGGAGGCCGAGCGGGACATCCTGCGCCGGGCGGCCAAGTATTTCGCGGGCGAGACGAACTGGTGAGCCGTTTCCAGTTCGTTGACGACCACCGCGAGCTATTCAGCATCAAGCGGCTGTGTCATGTCCTTCAAGTGTCGCGGTCGGGCTACTACCGGTGGCGGGATGCGGCTGCCGCCCGGGCTGAGCGGCGGGTCGCCGATGCGGCGCTAGCCGAGCAGATCCGGCGTATCCACGCCGCCCATGACGGTGTCTACGGATCACCACGCATCACCGCTGAACTGCGCGACCAGGGACGCAAGGTCAACCACAAGCGCATCGAGCGGGTGATGCGCGCCTTCGGCATCGTCGGGGTGCACCTGCGTCGCAGGGTCCGCACCACCGTGCCCGCGCCCTCGCATCAGAAGGTGCCCGACCTGATCCGCCGCAACTTCACCGCACCGGCCCCGGGCATGAAGTACGTCGGCGACATCACTTATCTGCCGGTCGGCGACGGCAAGTTCCTCTACCTGGCGACCGTGATCGACCTGTGCTCGCGCCGCCTGGCGGGCTGGTCCATCGCCGATCACATGCGCACCGAGCTGGTGGTGGATGCACTGGAGGCCGCGGCCCGCACCCGCGGTGGCCGGCTGGACGGCGCGATCTTCCACTCCGATCACGGTGCGCAATACGGCTCGGCCGACTTCGCCGCCGCCTGCGCCCGGCTGGGGGTCACCCAGTCGATGGGCACGGTGGGCACCAGCGCCGACAACGCGGCGGCCGAGGCGTTCAATGCCTCCCTCAAACGCGAGACGCTCCAAGGCCGCAAAGGCTGGAACGGCCCCAGGCAGGCCCGGCTGGCGGTGTTCAGATGGGCGACCCGCTACAACACCACCCGCCGCCACTCGGCTCTGGGCCAGATGAGTCCGATCACCTACGAACAGCAGTCACATAAGGTGGCGCAAGCCGCATAGCAACCGGTGTCCACGGTTCGGGGGGAAGACCC
>NZ_JBEZJL010000195.1:0-1324 GCF_040651755.1 Actinomadura sp. NPDC048394
ATGCAATCAGTGACGGTCGAGCTTGGGGCCGCGTCCACCATGGAATTGGTGAACGCGCTCTCCGCCATCGCCACTGAACTCGCCCAGCGCGAAGCCCCGGAATCAGCGGCCGCCTGCCTGGAACTCACCGAAACACTCGCGGCCGCAGCAGATATGCAGGAAAGCGCGCTCGCTGGGTTCATCGGCCGAGTCGATGCCACCGGGGAGCAGCAGCGGTGGGGATTCCCCTCCACCCGCGCGTGGCTCCGGTCCCGCCTCGGCATGCGCGAGAGCCGCACCAAGGAGCGCCTCACTCTCGCCCGGCAGCGGCACCGCCTGCCCCAAGTAGCTGAGCGGCTGGCGGCCGGTGACCTGTCCTTCGGTTACGCCACCACCGTGGCCGACTCGATCGCCCGCCTGGACGACACCGACTGCGCCGAGGCCGAGACAACCCTGCTCGGGTTCGTCGACCAGGGCTTCTCGGCCGGGAAGGTCGCCGCGTTCGGCCGCCGCATCCGCGACCTCATCGCCGAACGCGACGACATCGAAGACGCCCCCGACGAGGACACCAAACGCGGCTACGACAAGTCCTGGCTGACCACGACGCGTTCGCTGGACGGCGGCCGGTATGTGAAGGGCTGGCTGAACCCGGAGGACGCCGCGATCTGGGACGGCACCCTGGCTCCGCTGGCCAAGCCGGCCGGGCCGGACGACCGCCGCGACTTCTCCGAGCGGACCGCCGCCGCCCTGTCCAGCGTGCTGTCGGGCGGACACAAGGCCACCAAGGTCACCGTCATCTGCGACCTCGAGACGCTCACCGGCGGCAACGCCCCGGCCCGCCTCACCGACGGCACCCCCATCCCCGCGCCGCAGGCCCGCCGCATCGCCCTCTCAGCAGGAGTCTCACCCCTCCTCCTGGGGCGCGGGAACACCCCGCTCTACTTGGGCCACCGGGAACGCTTCGCCAGCGCAGCCCAACGACAGGTGCTGGAAACGCTCTACCCGTCATGCGCGGTGCGAGAGTGCGAGATCCCGGGCACATTGTGCGAAGTCGACCACGTCAACGGCTGGGCACTCGGGCACTCACCCACCGACATCGACCAGCTCGCCCTCACCTGCGGGTGGCACAACCGCTTCAAGCACACCAGCCCCGACCAGATCCACATCACCAAAGACCAAGACGGACGCTACGTCTACCGGCTGCTACCGCCACCAGACGCGCGAGGGGCAACCGGGCCACCGGGCAGCATCGGCCCACCGGATAGCACCCTCCACTGGGCGGCATAACCACCCCCCCCCCCCCCGGCATGGCCGCCAGGCCCGCCCGGACCACTCGTGTCCGGGC
>NZ_JBEZJL010000196.1:0-1295 GCF_040651755.1 Actinomadura sp. NPDC048394
GCGGTCGCGACGATCTTGCCGGTGCCGGGCGGGGTCTGGATGGTGGCGGTGAAGGTGACGGGCTGGCCTGCGGGGACGTCGATCCGGTGGCGTCCGTCGACGGTCAGGGTGACGACGGGCTGGATCCCGTGCCGCTGGGCCGGTGTTGCGGGCACGGTGACCTGGCCGCCGGTGACGCTGTAGCGGGTCGATTGCGGGGGTGCTATGCCCTTTTCGGCCCAGGCGCTGACGTCGCGGAGGGCCTGCTGGAGGATGCCGGTGTAGTCGAGCAGGTTGGTCTCGTGAGCGCCGATGTGGTCGGCGTTGTCGTTGAACCAGACGCGGAACTCGTCGTCGTAGCGGTTTCCCAGGGCGTTCCTCACCTGCTGGGCGTACCAGTCGGCGTCCCAGGGGAACGCGTCGGTGTCGAGCAGGTTCGCGACCTCGATGACCTTGCCGGTGATCCTGCCGGTGTGGGTGCCGCCGCCGCTGACCTCGCCGGAGATGACCGGGCCGATCTCGATGGCGCGTTGCGGGTAGATCGGCTTGCCGGTGGAGTCGCGGAACTGGTCGAAGGCGGCGAAGCCGGACCGCGTGGGGACCTGGTGGCGGTGGTAGGTCAGCAGCGCCAGATTCCAGCGGTTGTCGATGCGCAGCTTGCCCCCGGCCGCGATCGCGTCGAGCGTCTCGGAGGAGTTGCCGGTACCGATGGTGAAGGTCTTGGTGGCGGGGTCGAGCGAGCCGGTGACCGCGCCGATCGTGGTGCCGTCGGCGCGGGAGGCGGTGACGTCGAAACCGAGCTTGTTCGGGTCGGCCGGTGCTTTGTCGAGGATGAGTTTCGTCGGGACGTCGTGGGCGTCCCGCTCCACTTCGGTGATGGTGGCGGTCTGGTCGATGCGCGCGTTGCGGGTCAGGTCGCCGAGGGGTGAGCGTTCGGTGCCGAGATAGCCGGGCTTGCTCCAGAAGTCGTCGGCGTAGGTCGGGTCGATGGCGCGGACGGTGGCGGCGAAGCCGAGCAGTCCTTGCGGATCGTCCAGGCCGAGGACGTAGGAGTGGTTCTCCCAGGCCCGCAGCGGGATGCCCATCCGGGTGACCTCGCGCAGCACCGCCTTCTGCATGGAGGTGAGACCGGCGTAGGGGTTCCCGGAACCGCCGGGACGCACCGCGTCGGCGATCTGCGGTGCCTTGCCGCGCAGCACCAGCCGGGCGAAGGCGCGGACGAAGAAGTTGTTCGGGATCGACGTCGGCACCCCGGGGATGAACGGCACCGCGCCGTCCCACACGCCGGTGGTGTTCTCCATCGCGCCGATCGTCAT
>NZ_JBEZJL010000197.1:0-1157 GCF_040651755.1 Actinomadura sp. NPDC048394
GGGCCTTCCCCCTGAAGTGTGGACACCCTGAAGCCTGGATCATGGGTCCAGGGGAAGGAGGTGTCTTTGATGGCGCTGAAGCACTATCCGGAGGAGTTCAAGGCCGACGCGGTGGCGTTGTTCTTGTCTGCCCCCTCCAACACCTACAAGCGGATCGCCGCCGATCTGGGGATCAGCCGGGGCACGCTGCGCAACTGGGTACTGGAGGCCCAGCGGCGCGGGACGGCGCCGGGCCGGCCTGCCCCCGCTCAGCCGCCGACTCAGCGGGATCTATCCTCGGCTGACGTGCATGAACAGGAGAACCAGCAGCTCAGGGCACGGATCCGTGAGCTGGAGACCGAACGCGACATCCTGCGGAAGGCGGCCAAGTATTTCGCCGGGGAGACGCGCTGGTGAACCGCTTCCAGTTCGTCGCCGACCACCAGGCCGCCTACGGGGTGAAGCGGTTGTGCCGGGTGCTGGAAATCGCCCGGTCCAGCTACTACCGGTGGCGGTCGGCCGCCGAGGCCCGGGCCGCCCGGGCCCGCGCCGACGCCCGACTGGCCGAGCGGATCGCGGTGATCCACGCCGCCTACGACGGCACCTACGGCTCCCCGCGCATCACCGCCGAACTCCGGGACCAGGGTGTGCAGGTCAACCACAAGCGCGTCGAGCGGGTCATGCGCCGCCACGGCATCGCCGGGTTGCGCCTGCGCCGCAAGGTGCGCACCACCATGCCCGCCCCGGACACCGCCCCCGTCCCGGACCTGCTCCGACGCGACTTCACCGCGCCGGCCCCAGGCCGCCGCTACGTCGGCGACATCACCTACCTGCCGATCGCCGACGGCACCTTCCTGTATCTGGCGACCGTGCTGGATCTGGGATCTCGGCGGCTGGTGGGCTGGTCGATCGCCGAGCACATGCGCACCAGCCTGGTGATCGACGCCCTGGACGCGGCGGCGGCCACCCGAGGAGGCACCCTGAACGGCGCGATCTTCCACAGCGACAACGGCGCGCAATACTGCGCGGCCGACTTCACCGCCGCCTGCGACCGGCTGGGCGTCACCCGGTCCCGCGGCGCGGTCGGCACCAGTGCCGACAACGCCGCCGCCGAATCCCTCAACGCCACCCTCAAACGCGAAACCCTGCAAGGCGCCCGGCACTGGCCCACCACCCAC
>NZ_JBEZJL010000198.1:0-1139 GCF_040651755.1 Actinomadura sp. NPDC048394
AGAGGGCGTTTGGTCCTTATATATGGAGAATTTGCAGGTTCTCGTGCGAGCTAGCCGCGGCCGGACAGAGAGATGAGAGATAGCTGTTTTCGGTGAGGCTTGTGGAGCTTCGGACCAGCATATTTCGTGGTCGTTCTTCTGTCTCATCCCGAAAACGCAGGTTGCGTCCGATGTTGGCCCGGTGGCGGCGAAGCTCCGACTTGCTGACCTGACCAAGACGTCTATGGCCAGGCTCGACGGCACGGCGTTACGCCGAGGTCATGACCCCTGAACGCCGCTACCCCAGCGACCTGTCGGATGCCCGATGGGAATTGATCGAGCCGGCCCTGATCGCCTGGCGCGACCGGCGCCGCGCCGGCGCCCTGGACATCGGCCGTCCACCCGAACACGACCTGCGCACCATCATGAACGCCATCCTCTACGTCGACCGCACCGGCATCCCCTGGCGCTACCTGCCGCACGACTACCCGCCCTGGCAGACCGTCTACGGCTACTTCCGCGCCTGGCGCGACGACGAGGTCTTCACCCGGCTGTCGGGACTGCTGCATCGCCTGGTCCGCATCCGCGAGGGCCGCTGCGCCCAACCCAGCGCCGGCGCGATCGATGCCCAAAGCATCAAGACCTCAGGCAACGTTCCGGCCACCGACCAGGGCATCGACGCCGCCAAGAAGATCGTCGGCCGCAAACGCAGCATCGTGGTCGACACCCTCGGCCTCTTGCTGGCCGTCCTGGTCACCGCCGCCTCTGTCCAAGACTCGGTCGCCGGCACCACTCTGATCAACCAGATCGCCGGCCAGCAGCCCGCCCTCCGCACCATCTGGGTGGACGGCGGCTACCGCCAACACCTGGTCGAACACGCTGCTGCGGTCGGCATCGACATGCAGATCGTCCAACGCCCGCCAGGCGTCCGGGGTTTCACCCCGCTACCACGCCGTTGGGTGGTCGAACGCACCCTCGGCTGGCTCATGCTGCACCGCCGCCTGGTCCGCGACTACGAGACCCTCCCGGCCAGTTCCACCGCGATGATCCACCTCGCAATGATCGACCTCATGAGCCGCCGCCTCACCGGCGAATCCACTCCCACATGGCGGGGCACCTGACCCGAAATCAAACGGAACTCGCAGGATGAAACGCCCAGT
>NZ_JBEZJL010000199.1:0-1100 GCF_040651755.1 Actinomadura sp. NPDC048394
GCGGCCCCGGGGTCACCGGTATTCGGGGTAGCCGTAGCCGGCGACGGTGGAGGTGTCGCGGACCTTCTGCTTGACGGCGTTGCCGGTGTTGCCCTCGATGGTGTTGATGGTGCCGTCGTGGTTGTCCTTCACCACGATGCCGACGTGGTCGATGCCCTTGATCCCGCCGCCGTTCCAGGCGAAGAACACCACCGCGCCGGGCTTGGGCGTCTGGCCGAACCGGCCGGTCTTCTTGAACCACTGGGCGTGGCTGACGGTGTAGGCGTCGGCGCCCATGCCCTTGGCGCCGGTGTTCTGGCCCAGCCAGGACACGAACATGTCGCACCAGGACTGGCCCTTGTACACCGAGGCGCTCTTGGCACCGATCCGCTGCGCGTTCTGCTCACCCAGCGGCGAGTCGATGTACCAGTTGTTGAACTTGCTGTTGCCCGAGGCGTCCTCGTGCGTCCCGATCTGGGTGCGCGCCAGCTTGATGACGTCCTGCGCGGTCGCACCGGCCTTGGCACCGGTCTTGCCGCTCTGCCCATCGGCCTTCGCACCGGTCTTGGACGCGGCGTCGGCCTTGGCGACGGCAGCGACATGCGCGGGCTTGGTGTCGGCGTGGGCGGAGGGGACCAGGGAGGCGAACCCGAACGCACCGGCCAGGGACAGCACGGCGCCGGCGGCGACGCGGGTACCGATGCGCTTGGTCATATCGAAGGTACGAGCGGTCATGAGAAGGGTTCTCCTGAGTTCTTCCAGTCCGCCTACCGGGTTAGCTGTCGGGTTCGGGCGTGGAAGTGGCCCTACCGCGGCCCCCGCGCATGCGGGGGGTGCGGATTCACCCCGGTGATTCGGTGGGTCCCCGGCTCCGCACGCCTTTGATCGGCCGGCCATGATCGGCACTGTGCGGACTCGGCGGAGGACAAGCCTGAGATCGGCCGTCCTGATGATCAGGGACTCGATGCGCCCTTCATGATCTGATCGGGCGCTCCGGACGGGCTTTCCCGTCGGTCACACATCCACAACAGGTTCAAGCGCCCCCATATTTCGTCAAGCACGCCCCAAGACCCCACCCCACCAGCAAAGACCACCCAAAACACCCCCCACGCAAGGGCTGC
>NZ_JBEZJL010000200.1:0-1091 GCF_040651755.1 Actinomadura sp. NPDC048394
AAGAGGGTCGGCGGGAACCAGAACCCGCGGTCGGGCAGCTCGCAGGGTGGTGACCAGCGGTCGGCGCCCTCGGCCTCCCCGGCCGCCGACAGCTCGCGGATCTTGTCGAGTTGGGCGGCGGAGTTGATCGCGCCGATGTCGGTGTTCTTGTCCAGGGGGTCACCGACCCGCAGCGTCGCCATCCGCGCCTTCAACCGGGCGAGGACCTCCTCGGCCACCGATTCCTGCACCAGGAGGCGGGATCCGGCGCAGCACACGTGGCCTTGGTTGAAGAAGATGCCGTTGATGATGCCTTCGACGGCCTGGTCGAGGGCGGCGTCGGCGTAGACGATGTTGGCGGCCTTCCCACCCAGTTCCAGGGTGAGTTTCTTGGGTGTGCCGGCGAGGGTGCGGGCGATGTGGCGGCCGACGTCGGTGGAGCCGGTGAAGGCGACTTTGTCGATGCCGGGGTGGGCGACCAGCGCGTGGCCGGTGTCGCCGGCGCCGGTGATGATGTTGACCACGCCGGGCGGCAGGTCGGCTTGGCGGCAGATGTCGGCGAACAGCAACGCGGTCAGCGGCGTGGTCTCGGCCGGCTTCAACACGACGGTGTTGCCGCAGGCCAGCGCGGGGGCGATCTTCCAGGCCAGCATCAGCAGCGGGAAGTTCCACGGGATCACCTGGCCCGCGACGCCGACCGGTTGGGGGTGGGGGCCGAATCCGGCGTGGTCGAGTTTGTCGGCCCAGCCGGCGTAGTAGAAGAACCACGCCGCCACCAGCGGGACGTCCAGGTCGCGGGACTCGCGGATCGGTTTGCCGTTGTCGATCGACTCCAGCACCGCCAGCTCCCGCGAGCGTTCCTGGATGATCCGCGCGATCCGGTACAGGTACTTGGCGCGCTCGCCGCCGGGCATCGGCCCCCACACCTTCTCGTAGGCGGTCCGGGCGGCCTTCACGGCACGGTCCACGTCCGCCTCGTCAGCGCAGGCGATATCGGCCAGCACGCTCTCGTCGGCGGGGTTGATCGTCTTGAACGGCTCGCCGTGCCCGTCGACGAACTCACCGTCGATGAACAGCCCGTAGGAGCCGCGGATGTCGACGACCGACGCCGA
>NZ_JBEZJL010000201.1:0-1039 GCF_040651755.1 Actinomadura sp. NPDC048394
ATTCCGTGAGTAGTGGTGAGCGAAAGCGGAGGAGCCTAAACCGTGCGCGTGTGATAGCCGGCAGGCGTTGCGTGTGCGGGGTTGTGGGACCATCCGGTCAGTGCTGCCGTGCTGACAAGAAGTTACAAACTGCTCGGGTAGTCGAATGGCATGGGAAGGCCGACCGTAGACGGTGAGAGTCCGGTAGACGAAACCTGTAGTGGCTTCTGGGTGTGTTCCCGAGTAGCACGGGGCCCGTGAAATCCCGTGTGAATCTGCCACGACCACGTGGTAAGGCTGAATACTTCCTGGTGACCGATAGCGGATCAGTACCGTGAGGGAATGGTGAAAAGTGCCCCGGTGAGGGGTCGTGAAATAGTACCTGAAACCGTGTGCCTACAAGCCGTCAGAGCCTCCTCACATGTCTTCGGATGTGTGTTGGTGATGGCGTGCCTTTTGAAGAATGAGCCTGCGAGTTATGGTGTGTGGCGAGGTTAACCGGTGGCGGGTAGCCGTAGCGAAAGCGAGTCTGAATAGGGCGCAATAGTCGCATGCTGTAGACCCGAAGCGGGGTGATCTAGCCATGGGCAGGGTGAAGCGCCGGTAAGACGGTGTGGAGGCCCGAACCCACCAGGGTTGAAAACCTGGGGGATGACCTGTGGTTAGGGGTGAAAGGCCAATCAAACTCCGTGATAGCTGGTTCTCCCCGAAATGCATTTAGGTGCAGCGTCGCGTGTTTCTTGCCGGAGGTAGAGCTACTGGATGGCTGATGGGCCCTACCAGGTTACTGACGTCAGCCAAACTCCGAATGCCGGTAAGTGAGAGCGTGGCAGTGAGACTGCGGGGGATAAGCTTCGTAGTCGAGAGGGAAACAGCCCAGATCATCGGCTAAGGCCCCTAAGCGTGTGCTAAGTGGGAAAGGATGTGGAGTTGCCGTGACAACCAGGAGGTTGGCTTAGAAGCAGCCATCCTTGAAAGAGTGCGTAATAGCTCACTGGTCAAGTGATTCCGCGCCGACAATGTAGCGGGGCTCAAGCACACCGCCGAAGCCGTGGCATTG